>NZ_VIWT01000007.1 GCF_007829815.1 Kitasatospora viridis
TACGAGCTGTCCACGACGTCCAGGCAGTGCTCGTTCCCGGCCCGGTCCCAGCCGGCGCTGCCCCGCACCAGGTCGAGGATCGGCTCGACCTTCAGCACGTTGCGCTCGTCCAGCATCCCGGGCCCGAGGTCGATCATCCCGCCGTACACCGGGTACAGGTACAGCATCGAGAGCAGCAACTTCACGAACCGCAGCTGGTAGTTGATGAAGCCCGCGCCGATCCGGCGCTCGGGGGTGTAGTAGTTGACGATGTGCCGCTTGTGGATCACGCCGGGCAGCTTGGCGTGGACCAGGGCGTGCAGCACGGCGTAGTCACTGCCGAGGGTCGCCAGCGAGGGCAGCAACGGCAGCACCTCGTAGGCCCGGTGGTCCAGGGCGACGTTGCACATGTAGACGTCCCAGATGTCCGGCACGCCGAGGACGGACTCGTCGTCACCGAACGCCTCGTCGCCGGCACCCGTGAAGGAGACCTCCACCATCGCGTCCCGGTCCTCCTGCGGCCACACGGGCGGCGTCCACAGGCGCACCAGGTCGCGGTAGACCTCCGGGTCCAGCTCCTTGATCTCGCCGATGTCCACGTTGAGTTCGCCGATGAAGGAGCCGCTGACCAGCATCACCGGCTTGTCCGCGTCGGCCGGGTCGAGCTTGGAGACGGACACGCCGGCCACCGCCTCGCCGGCCGGCTTGCCGATCGACAGCAGCTCGTGGTGGATCGGGAACATCTTGCGGCCGTCGACGACCTGGTAGTCGAAGTCGTCGTTGCGCAGGTGCGCCGAGGTGCAGCCCAGCGCGGTCGCGCCCAGGAACAGCCGGTTGACGCAAGAGCCGTAGGCGACGCCCTGCGGGAGCATCAGGTCGAGCAGCAGCGCGGGGTCGGCGGCGGCGCCGGAGCGCTCGGCCACCCCGAGCAGGAAGTCCCGCTGCTCCGCGTTGCCGAGGTGGTGCACGAACACGCCGGCGGTGGGCGCCAGCGAGGCCACGGCGGCCGCGTTCTTCGCGAACTCGGCGGCCTCGGTGGTGTCGAGGACGAGGAGGTGGACCTCGACCCCGAAGGTCGCGACGGCGTAGGCCGCCTCCTCGGCGAGGTCCACGATCGTGTCGGGGCAGGCACGCATGGTGGGCAGGGCGAGGCAGACTCGTTGCATGTGTGGGACTCTCCGTCTGGTCAGCGGATTCGTTGCGAGAGTTGTCGATTGAGCGGAGCACGCAGCCCTGGCTGGCGGCGCAGCAACGAAGCGTCGGTGTAGGGCGGTTGACGACGCGCGCGCGGACGTGATCGCGGCCGGCGGTCCGGGCGGCGGTCCGGACGGCGGTGGCGGCGCCGGATCGCGGGGCCTCGCCGGACTCGGGTGGATGACCTTGCTCACCACATTGGACTAGACCAACTTCGGTGTCAACACGGTGCATTCGGCGATCGGGCGGCGCGCGCCGACTCTGCCCGATGGGGAAGGCGTCCCTGCCCTTGAGCGTACGTCGGAGGGCCGGTGAGCCGCTGTGCGCTGCGGCTCACCGGCCCTCCTGGCCGTGCTGGTGTGGGGTTGTCGGGTCAGCCCAGGCCGAGGGTGTCGGCGACCTGGCCGGCCATCGCGGCCTCGCCCGTGGCATTGGGGTGCACTGGAACGTAGTTGGTGCCGAACAGGATCGGTTCGATCCAGCGGGTGCCGATCGGCTGGCAGGCGTCGTGCCCGTCGGAGGCGGCGGACATGTCGACGTAGGTGGCGCCGGTGTCGGCGGCGGCCCGCTGTACGGCCGCGTTCAGGTGCCCCTCCAGATCGCGCAGGTAGGGGATGTCGCCGGAGGCGATGGGCATCTTCAGGAAGCAGCCGGGAACCGCCTGGCTGGGCACGATCCACGGGTAGCCGACGATGGCCACCCGGGCGTTGGGCGCCTTGGCCCGGACGGCGGTGAGCGCCGCCTTCAGTGCCGGGTAGGTGCTGTTGTCGATGGTGTCGTCGAAGCTGGAGCCGTACAGGCTCTGGCAGGGGTGGCCGAACCCGAGGGTGACCACGCCGGCCGAGCCGCAGGCCAGGATGGCGTCGATGAAGGTGTTGTTGTCGTTGCCGCCGATGGTCATGGTGACCAGGTCGGTGCTCGCGCTCAGCGCGTCCAACTGCGGTGCGACGCCCGGATACTGGGAGCCGGCGAAGTCCTTGGTCTGAGCCCCGCCGCAGGTGGCGTCGGTGAGGTTCAGGCCGGCCTGGGCGGCCAGGTCGTGCGGGTAGTTGAGGCTGGAGCGGGCGCACTCCAGCGGCGCGCTCAGGTCGAGCGGCAGGACGCCCGATCCGGCGCTGTAACTGTCGCCGAGCGCGACGTAGTTGAGGGGCTGTTGGGCCTGGGCCTGGACCGGCGTCGCGAGCGCGAGGCCGGCCAGGGTGGCGGCCGTCGCGACGGTGGCCGCGAGGCGGCGGGGGAGGGCGGGCAGGGGCATTCGGGGTCTCCTTGAAACCAGGGGTGGGGGCTGTGCCAAAGAGAGGTGTCGGCCGAGCAGTTGGGGGGCTGCGGGCCGCGCTTCCGTGAAGTTACTCGCCGGGAAGTTACCCACTGGTCAGGTAGCGGTCAATGGCCGTCGCACGTTTTGTCGCGGACGGCCGCATCGTCGAGTGTCCGCGGGCGGCTCCTCCGTAGCTGGTGACTCGTACCCCCTGGGGTAAGAGGTTCCCAATGCATACCCCCCTGGGGTACTGTCGCCCGGTAATGATCAGCGAGTGGCGACACACCGATGATCAGGGGAGGGCGACGGTCCGCGGTGATGCCCCACAGTGGGTACGCGGCGGTCGCCGGCGCGACATGACGACGGAGGAAGCAGGACCGATGCACGCCATTCTTCACGCGCTGTCCATCACGGGGTCGATGACCTGGGAGATCACCTGGGCCCTGATCCTCGGCTTCACGCTCTCCGCCATTGTGCAGGCCGTCGTGCGCCGAGCGACGATCGTCCGGCTGCTGGGCGACGATCATCCCCGCACCCTGGCGGTCGCCTCCGCGCTGGGCATGGCGTCCTCGTCCTGCTCCTACGCAGCCGTCGCGCTGGCCCGCTCGCTGTTCCGCAAGGGCGCGAACTTCACCGCTGCGATGGCCTTCGAGATCGCCTCGACCAACCTGGTCGTCGAACTCGGAGTGATCCTGGCCCTGCTGATGGGCTGGCAGTTCAGCGCGGCCGAGTTCATCGGCGGGCCGATCATGATCGTGCTGATCGCGGTGCTCTTCCGGCTCTTCCTGCGCTCCAAGCTGCTGCGTGAGGCACGGGAGCAGGCCGAGCGCGGGCGTGCGGGATCGATGGAGGGCCACGCCGCGATGGACATGTCCGTCCAGCGTGAAGGATCGTTCGCCCGCCGGTTGTTCTCCGGCGAGGGCTTCACCTCGGTGGCGCACGTCTTCGTCATGGAGTGGGCTGCGATCCTGCGCGACCTGGTGGTCGGCCTGCTGATCGCGGGGGCGATCGCTGCCTGGGTGCCGGACTCCTTCTGGCACTCCTTCTTCTTCGCCGGCCACCCACTCGCGTCCAAGATCTGGGGCCCGATCATCGGACCGGTCGTCGCGGTGATCTCCTTCGTCTGCTCCATCGGCAACGTGCCGCTCGCGGTGGTGCTCTGGAAGGGCGGGATCAGCTTCGGCGGGGTGGTGTCCTTCATCTTCGCCGACCTGCTGATCCTGCCGATCCTCAACATCTACCGGAAGTACTACGGCCCGCGGATGGCCGCCTTCATCGCCGCGACCTTCTACGCCGCCATGGTCGTCGCCGGGTACGTGGTGGAGTTCGCCTTCGGCGGCGTCGGCCTGATCCCCGACCAGGCCGACGCCAAGATCCCGATGGAGGGCGTGAGCTGGAACTACACCACCTGGCTCAACATCGCCTTCCTGCTGCTGACCGCCGCGCTGATCATCCGCTTCTGGCGCACCGGCGGCCCGGCGATGCTGCGGATGATGGGCGGCTCACCGGACGATGGCCACACCGGGCACCACCACGCGGGCCACGACCACGACGGGCACCACCACGCCGGCCACGACCACCACACCGAGCACGACCACCACGCCGAGCACGCGCAGCACGCCGATCACCACGAGGCCGCGCCCACCGACCACGCGCACCACCATCATGGTCCGCAGACCGCCCCGGGCGATGCCTACCCCCGGGGGGTACAGTGATCCTCGTGAGTCCTCCGCTCGCCGCCTTGACGCGGCGCCAGTTCATGGCCCTCAGCGGGCCCGCGCCCGCCGGCGTGCGGTGGCGCGGCGGGCCGGCTGGACTGCTCCTGCTCCTCGTGGCGGCGCTGGGCCTGATCGCTCACCACTCGCTCACACCGCCCATGGCGATGTCCGCGCCCATCGCCACCGCCGTCAGCCCGGCAGCGATGTCCGCACTCATGGCGCCCGACGGCGTCGCGGCCACCGACCATGCGCGCCTCGGAACGCCCACCGCACAGCACGCACTGCCCGTCGGCTCCTCCGGCTGTGAGCAGGAGCACTGCACGGGCACCCCACAGCAGCCCAAGCCCCTGCCGGCTCCGGCACTCCCCGGCGGTCTGATCGTCGTTGCCCGGCCCGCGGCGGATCGCCCAGGCGCACCCGGATTCCCGTCCAGGTCGGGGGCGCCCCCACCGGACCTGGTACAACTCTCGGTCTCTCGCACGTAGAAGTCGCCTGAGCCGGTCGCACCCCCGCCGGCTCCGCAGCTCAGCCATGCCCACGGCACGCCGTGTTGCGTGCTTCGCGACTTCGACGAGAGACAACTCCATGACCACGACCGACCGCCGCTCCGTCCTGCTGGCCGGGCTCGGCCTGGCGGGCACCGGCCTGCTGGCCGCCTGCTCCGGCTCCCCGTCCGCCACCACGCCTGCCCTGGTCAGCCCCTCCGGCAGCCAGGTCACCCAGGCCGAGGCCAAGCGGCGCGCCACGGGCCGCGAGAAGACCGTCACGCTCACTGCGACCGCCGCCCCGCTGGACCTGGGCGGCGCGACCGTGCGGACTTGGCGGTACGAAGACCTGCCGCAAGGCGGCCTGCGCCTGTCAGCCGGCGACACCCTGGTCGCCACGCTCAAGAACCACCTCCCGGCCGCGACCTCGATCCACTGGCACGGACTGGCGCTGCGCAACGACATGGACGGCGTCCCGCCGGTCACCATGCGCGCCGTACAGCCCGGCGCCGACTTCACCTACCGCTTCGTCACCGAGCGGCCCGGCACCCACTGGTTCCACCCGCACACCGGGGTCCAGCTCGACCGGGCCCTCTACGGGCCGCTGATCGTCGACGATCCGAAGGAGCCGCTCAGCTACGACGCCGAGTGGGTCGTGGTGCTGGACGACTGGCTGGACGGGGTGACCGGCACCCCCGACCAAGCCCTCTCCGGCCTGCGCAAGGGCATGGCCGGAATGGACGCAACCGGGATGGACATGAACGGCATGGACGGCATGGACATGGACGGCATGGACATGGGATCCGGCAGCTCCGCCTCGCCGGACTCGGGCGGCATGTCACCGTTCATGCTGATGGGCGCCACCAGCCGGCTACTGGGCGGCGACGCGGGAGATGTCGCCTACCCGTACCACCTGGTGAACGGCCGGCTCGCCACCGCACCGGACGTCTACCAGGCCAAGCCCGGCACCCGGGTGCGCCTGCGAATCATCAACGCCGGCGGCGACACCGCCTACCGCCTGGCCCTGGGCGGCCACCGGATGACCATCACCCACACGGACGGCTACCCCGTGCAGCACGAGGAAGTGGACGCGCTGCTGCTCGGCATGGGCGAGCGCTACGACGTCCTGGTCACCCTGAAGGACGGCGTGTTCCCCCTGACCGCGCTGGCCGAGGGCAAGAGCGCCAACGGCATGGCGCTGGTGCGCACCGGCTCCGGCACCGCCCCCGCGCCCACCACCCGCCCGGCCGAACTGGACGGCCGGATCCTGCGCTCCACCGACCTGCGCGCCGACGAATCCGTCCGGTTGCCCGCCAGGAAGGTCGACCGGACCCACCGGATCGAGCTGACCGGCGGCATGGCCAAGTACGACTGGGCGCTGAACGGCAAGCCGTTCGACCTGAACAACCCCACCGCCAACCCGTTCACGGTCACCGTCGGCGAGCGGGTGCGCCTGCGGTTCGTCAACAGGACCACCATGTGGCACCCCATGCACCTGCACGGCCACGCCTTCCAGGCCGGCGCCCAGGGCCCGCGCAAGGACACGGTCATCGTGCTGCCGGGCGCCACGGTCGAATGCGACTTCGATGCCGACAACCCCGGCCAGTGGCTGACGCACTGCCACAACCTCTACCACGGCGAGGCCGGAATGATGGGCCTGGTCGCCTACGCCGCCTGATCCCGCACCAACTCCCGAGAGACCGAAAGGGCCGACCCAGGCCGTGCGCATCTGACGTCACGGGTAACCCGGGAGCGGACCCTGCGTCGCGGACCTTCCCGGATCCGGCGCCGTCCGCCGCGCGGCGGCGGGGAACGGTTCGCGGTGCCCGCGCCATTGAGTGGGCACCGCGAACAACCGCACCATGCACCAGGATTCGACTGCGCGGCCCCCTCTGGACGCCCGCCAGGTCGCAACGACATCCGACCAGGCCGCCCTTCAGGGCGCCGGGACGTTCTCAAGACAGGACGTGCCGCTCCCAGAGGCTGGTCAGGTGCGCGTGCAGGACGTCCTGTGCCTCTTGCGGGGTGAGGCGGCCGATGAGGACGTGGGTGGTGAGGCCGTCGGCGAGCGCGAGGAGGGTGCGGGCCTCGCGCTGCGGGTCGGTGGGCGCGGGGTGTCCGGCGCTCTCGCCGGCTTCCCGGATGAGCCGGGTGAACGTCTGCTGCAGAGCTGCGTAGTTGGCTTTCAGGGTGTCGGCGAGCGGCTCGCTCACCACGGCCTGGGCGACGAAGGCGAGCCAGACCCGGGCCTCGGCGCGGTGTTCTTCCCGCAGCAGGGCGACTTCGGTGACCGCGTGGCCCAGGGTGGTGGCGGCCGACTGGGCCGGACTCTGGACGAGGCGGGCCCGGACCCGCTCGGTGATCCGTTCGCCGATGTTCCTGAGGGTGAACACGAGCATCTCTTCCTTGCTGCGGAAGCAGCGCTGCACGGCGCCCATCGACACCTGGGCCCGGGCGGCGACGTCGCGCAGGGTCACGCCTTCGAGTCCGTGCTCGTCGGCGAGGAGGCAGACGGCCTCGGCGATGCGGCTGCGCCGGTCCTCGTGGTCAACCTTCCTGGGCATGCCTGGTTACCTCCGTCGGGTCGATGCCTTATTCGATGCGCTCGTATCGGTTCCCAGGCTACAGTTCCGATGCAAGCGCATCGGAACGTGGATGGGGAGGATCGGAATCATGGGGGATGCCCTGTGGGAACTGTCGGCTGCGGCACAGGCGCGGGCAGTGCGAGGCGGTGAGGTCCGCGCCGTCGAGCTGGTCGAGAGCCATCTGGAGCGCATCGCCGAGGTCAACCCGGAGGTGAACGCGGTCACCCAGCTCCTGGCGCAACGCGCCCGGCAGGCCGCCGAGTGGACGGACCGGCGGTGGGCCGCGGGCGAAGAGTTGGGCCCGCTCGCCGGGGTGCCGTTCACCGTGAAGGAGTCCACGGCCATCGAGGGCGTGCCGACCACGTTCGGCACCCCGCGCTTCCACGATCTGGTGGCGCCGGCCGACGCGCCCCCGGTGGCCCGGCTGCGCGCGGCCGGGGCGATCCCGATCGGACACAGCAACATGCCCACCCTGATCCTGGCCGGGATGCACACGCGCAGCGAGCTGTTCGGCGACACGCTCAATCCCTGGGACCGCGCCCGGACTCCCGGCGGCACGAGCGGTGGCGACGCGGTGGCCGTCGCGACCGGCATGGCCGCGCTCGGGCTCGGCAACGACTCCGGCGGATCGGTGCGGGTCCCGGCCCAGTTCTGCGGTGTGGCCGGGCTGAAGCCGACCACCGGCCGCTTTCCCGCCGACCACCGCATCCTCGGCCCGGACGACCCCGGCCCGGCGTCCCAACTGCTGGTCACCGACGGCCCGTTCGCCCGGACCGTGGGTGATCTGCGGCTGGCGTACGAGGTGTTGGCGGGCACCGATCCGCAGGACCCGCGGGCCGTACCGGTGCCCGCGTACGGCGAGCCCCTGCCCGGGCCGGTGAAGGTCGCGGTCGTGGCGGACCCCGGCGGGCACGGCGTCCACCCCACCGTGCGCGCGGCCATCGCGACCGCGGCCGACGCACTGCGGGACGCCGGGTACGACGTGCGCGAAGTGGCGGACGTGCCCCGGCTGGACGAAGCGCTCGACGCCTACGGCCGGATCGTCGTGACCGAGTTCGCCCCGACCTGGCCAGTGGTGCGGGGGCTGCTCGGCGAGGGCGGTGACCGCTACATCGAGATGACGATGGAGCAGACCCCGCCCGCGACAGCGGACGAATTCATGAGGCTCATGGGCAGCTGGCTGGGCATCCGCCGCTCCTGGGCCGAATTCCTGCACGAGTACCCGCTGTTGCTCGGCCCCTCGTTCACCGAACCACCCGTCGAACCCGGGCTGGAGTCGCGCGACCGGCCCGGGCACGACCGCGTCGGCTCGGGCATGCGCCTGTGCACCGTGACCAGCTTCGTGGGCGTGCCCGGAGTGGCCGTGCCGACCGGGGTCGCCGACGGCCTGCCGACCGGAGTGCAGATCATCGGGCGCGCCTTCCGCGAGGACCTGTGCCTGGCCGCGGCCGAGGCGATCGAGGCCCGGCTCGGCGTCCTCGCGCCCGTTGACCCGCACTGGGGCGTTCGGGCTGATTGATCCCCCGCGTCACAGCGGCCTCGCGCGGCTGGTGGATGACGCATGCCTGGCTTTCGATGAGTACGAGACCTATCGCCCAGCTGACTGCCCGAGTTGGTCAGTGAGGTCAAGAGCGTAGGCACGAACGGCTGGGTCGGTTGCCAGGGCTGCGTCGGCGAGGAGGTGAAGGCGCCAGTACAGGCGCAGGCGTTGGCGGATGTCCCGGGAGCCCGGATCCGTGATGATCGGTTGTGGTGAGGTCAGGTGAAGGCGGACGGCGAGTCTGGCGAGGTCGGAGAGCGGGTCGCCGAAGGCGGCGAGTTCCCAGTCCAGTAGTAGCCCGTGGCCCTGGGGTGTGCTGACGAGGTGTCCGGGTTGCAGGTCGTGGTGGAGCAGCCGTGGCGCGGTGTTGGGATTCACTCGATCGAGTTCCCGGCGCACTGAGTTCACGGCGTTGACGAGTTCGGGTGCTGTGCGGGCGTAGAGGTTCAGACGGTCGGTGAGGTAGGCCTGCCAGGTGGGGTGTCGGGTGGCACCGGCCAGGCGTCCGAAGTGGGTGCCGGGGATGGCGTGGACGGTGGCGAGGGGGTCGGCCAGTTCTTTCAGGAACCGGTCGACGGGGACTGGCTCGGCTTGGACGGCGCTCTGCGCGGTCCAAGCCGGCCGTCCCTCGGGGGCAGCGGCCAGCAGGCGGGGCCCGGGGCCGTGATGATGGGTGATCAGGGCGAGGGCGGCGGCTTCGTTGGCGGCGCGGGCCGGGTCCTGATAGTGCTTGAGGACGTACGGCACCTCGTCGGTGATGTACCAGACCCGGTTGGCCTGGCCGGTGGTGATCTCGATGGCTCCCCTCGGGACGCGGCCGTCGATCCTCGCCACGGCGGTCAGGCGAGGTCGCCGAGGTAGCGGGTGGGAGCCTCGTCGGTGAGGCCGGCGATCAGGTCGCGCAACCCATGGGGCAGCAGGTTCAGGCCCGGGATCTTCTCCAACTCCACCCACTCCAGGCCGGTCTGGGCCTCGTCCTGGGCGTGACCGCCGAGCTGGTGCGGGTCGCTGTCGAGGCGGCACAGGAAGATCGCCTCGATTCGGTGGTCGCTCGGGTCGCCGTCGTGATTGGCGCCGATGTACTCACGCAGCCACAGCAGACGCTCGGGAGTGACGTCCAGGCCGGTCTCTTCCAGGACCTCGCGGTGGGCGGTGGCGTCGAAGGCCTCGCCAGGGTGTTGGCCGCCGCCGGGCAGGAAGTAGCAGTCCTGCCCGCTCCAGTGGGCGCGCTGGAGCAGGATCCGGCCGTCGTGGAGGACGACGGCCTTGGCCGCGTTGCGGATGGTGGGGACGGTGGGTTCGGCCATGGCGTGCTCCGGTGTCTGAAAGGTGGTCAGGTTCAGCGTTCAGTCTTGCCGAAGTCGGAGCGGCGTCCGGCCGTTTTGGCCCAGAGCAGCCGCCAGGGCCCGGCCAGGCGTACGAACGGTTGGAGGGGGCTGGCCGCCACGAGAGCGATCGGATGTACGGGGCGAGTGCGGGGAGGCAGTTCCGTGCCGCTCGGCGGGCGGACGCCTCGGTGTAGTGCGGGGACGAGAGCGAGCAGTCGGGCGGTGGTGACCGGGCCGTGCAACAGGACGCCCACCGCAGCGACCTCGGCCCACAGCGGGCCTGCCCACCAGGCGCTGGCGACGGCGGCGGCGAGCACGGGTGCGCCCAGGAGCCAGACGGCTTCGTCCAGCCACTCCCGCAGCACGAGAACGGCCTTGGCCTGGGAGGAGAGCGTGCTGGGCAGGTGGGCGATGGCACGAGCGTGCCGGTCGGGCCGGGCGGAGGCGGCGAAGGCGAGCGCATGGAGGTTGGCCAGTCCGGTGGTGTCGGTGTAGGGCTCGTCGAGGACCAGCGCTGCGCTGGGGACGAGATCCGCCCCGAGCAGGGAGAGGCGGTGCCCGGTGCCGAGGTCCTCCATCGGCTCGGGGAAGCCTGCGAGGGTACGCAGGGCGGGCAGGTGCACGGCCATCCCGCAGCCGACGGCGTACACCATCGGCCGCAGCGCCGTGCGCGCCGGGCCGGGCAGACGGGAGCGGGTGATCTGCTGGTGGAAGAGGAGGCGGGCCAGTTCGATGCCGAGTGATCGGCGCAATTGGTAGGCCCACTCGCCGGCCAGCAGCAGGCCGACCGGACCGGTCGGGAACGCGCGACGAGCGAGCAGCGGGAGGCGCTGCTGCTGGATGAGCGCTGGGGTGCGGCCGGTTCCGGCCCGGTTGATGGAGGCGGCGTCGGCGAGGGCGGTGAGGGCGCGGGTGTCGGGGACGGCGTCGGCATCGTAGACCAGGACGAAGGTGTCGTCGCCGTCGGCGCCCTCGTGCCAGCCGAGTGGGCCGAGGATATCGGGCAGGCGGTCGAGCGCCCAGTTGAGTTGTCCGGCCTTGCGGCCCCCGACATCGTCCTGGTGAACGTGCACCAGCGGAAGGTGCCGTGTGGGTTGGCTGGCCAGCTCGGTCACGATGTCGGCGGTGCTGGGCTCGGTGTCGAACAGGTCGGTCAGCAGCGCGAGCTGCCCGTCGGGCGGAGCGGCGTTCACCAGCTGGGCGACGACTGGGCAGCGGCGGGCGGGGAACAGGCCCCGCAGATGAGCCGCCGTCAGGACGGGCAGTGCGGCTAGCTTGGGCAGGCGGTGGCGCTGCTCGGTGCGGGCGGAGTGCTCGCGTTCGGTGGTGATGACCACGACGGCAGCTTGGCCAGCGGGGTAGTCGAGCGCGGTGAACGCGGCGATCGACTCGGCGGCCACGTCCTGCTCGCGAAGCATCGGCACCAGCACCACGAACCAGGGCACGGCATCACCGCCGCCGGGGTCCTGGTGGGCGGGTGCGGAGCGCAGCAGCCAGCGCGCGCTCGCCTCGACGGCGAGGGCGGCCCAGGCGGCGCGGGCCAATAGAACGGTCACCAGCAGCGGCACGAGGACGTCCAGCCACAGCGCGAGCAGACTCACTCTTCCTCCAACAGGCGGTAGACGGCGCGGACCTGGTCGGCGACCAGTGGCCAGGCGAGGGACTCGGCTCGCCCGCGCGCGGCTGAGCGCCGAAGTTCGTGGGCCTGGGTGCCGAGTTCGCCGAGGAGCGTGTCGACGGCGGTCGCGGCGGACGGGGCGTCGCCCGGAGGCACGAGAAGTGCGGCCAGGTTGGTACCGGCGTAATACGGGATTCCGCCGATTCCGGTGACGACGGCCGGGGTGCCGCAGGAGAGGGCCTCCAGCAGCGCATTGTTGGCGCTGGCCCCGGTCAGGGGCAGCAGTAACAGGGACGCCCGCCGGTAAAGGTCGATCAACTCCTGTTCGCTGATCCCTTCGAGAACTCGGACGGCCGGGTGCCAGTGGCGTGCGGCGGCCTCTCGGGTGACAACGGCCAGTTCGACGTCCCGACCATGGCGCTGGTGCAGGATGTGATGGACGGCGTCGAGGGTGTCGAAGTCGCGCAGCCACCAACCGACGGTCAGCACCAGGGGGCGGCCAGGCCACGGGGGCGAAGCGGCGGGGGTGAAGACGGTGGTGTCGATGCCATGCGGGACCAAGTGCACGCGCTCGGGCGGCAGCAGGTCGGCGAAGAAGTTCCGCTGGCCGGGGTCGAGCACGATGAGGTGCCGACCACGCGGGGCCAGACGCCGCCATTCCTCTGGCAGCAGAAGCCGGGCCAGCCGCTCGGGCGGCTGGTGGTAGGTGACGGCGGTGGGCGCCCTGCGGTGGCGGGAGAACCAGAACTGCTCGTCCCCGTAGAGGACGTGCGCGGGCCGGCGGGAAGCGAGAACGCGCAGGTCGGTGGCGAAGTGCTCGGCCGGGTAGAACGGCAGCGGGCACCGGGAGGCGAGCAGGCGGTGCGCGACCCGGCTGGCTGGCCGGGCGACCGGGTGCGTCGGAGGGGTGATGCGCTGGACCTCGGGCAGGTGGTCGAGTAGGCGGTCGTAGCCGCCGTGGGCGGTGTGCCAGGGCACGCGGACGACGGAGGCGATCACGTGTCAGGTCTCCTTCGCGGGCAGCAGGCTACGGCGGCGCAGCTGCGTGGTGACGGTGGCTGGCTGGTCCAGGCGCAGCACATCCAGGCCGGTGGTGCGGCTGGGGTGCAGGCGCTGGGTCCAGCGCTGGCGGTGTCGGTGGTGGTGCACCGGGCCCCAGCGCAGGATGGAGTCGGGGCTGAGCAGGTGGCGGAAGGTCTCCTGGTTGCCGGCGAACAACTCCTCGCCCGTGGCCGCCCGGCGCAGCGAGCGGGTGACGAGGCGGGGCAGGCAGACCCGCAGCGGAAGGTCGAGCCACACGACCAGCTCGGCGCGAGACAGAAGCATCTCCGCGACCTCGCCGCCGTAGTTGCCGTCCGCGATCCAGGTTGCGGTGGCGAGCCGCTGACGGACGGTTCGGTGAAAGTTAACGGTGTCCAGGGGCGTCCAGTCCGGGCCCCAGAACAGGTCGTCGAGGTCGACGCGCGGCAGGCCGGTGTGGCTGGCGATCGCTGCGGCCAGAGTCGACTTGCCCGCCGCGACCGGACCGACTACAGCGATTCGACGGGGTGTCACCGCAGTTTCCCCGCTATTGCGTCGGCGATCCGGGCCAGCAGATCGGGTTGGTGGACGCCTACGGTGATCTCGATGACGGGCACTGTGGCGACAAGACGGTCGGCGATGGTGGTGGCCTGGCGGGCCAAGTCGCCGACGGGCCGCAGGCGGTCCGCGAACCAGGGCTTCAGCCAGTCCTCGTCGTACGGGGTGCAGCACGCGTCGGTGAGCCGACTGCGGGCCTGCGCGGCCCTGAGTGCGGTCACCCGCAGTGAGGTGCCGTCATCATGCAGGCGCGGGACCACGATCAGCCGTAGCGGCACCGTCTCCCGCACCCGGCAACCGAACGCCGCGGCGAACTCCCGCGGCGTCAGCGCTACCTTGTGTGCGCTGCCGAAGACCTTGGGCAATGTGCCCGCGTGGGGCAGACCCTTGCGCGGGGACACGGCTGCCAGGGTGCCGCCGCCTATCCGAACCGAGAGCGGAATTCCCATCACTGTCCCGGCGTCAGGGGCGATTGCCGCGCGGTCAGAGGCGACCAGGTCCGCACGAAGGTGGGTCGCAAGCGCCGTCAGCACGGTGGTCTTGCCCGCCCCGGACGGCGCGGCCACGAGCACGCCAAAGTCGGTCAGCGCAGCGGCCGCAGCATGGAAGACGGCCCAGCCACGGTGCTCGGCACAGCGCAGCGCCACTTCACGCACGACGCGCATGACGTACCGCTCGCCGCGTTCGGCACCGGGGCGTAGCAGTATCGTCAGCCGGCCCGTCGCGTCCCGGGCATAGAGGTGGTCAGGTCGCAGCAGGCTGTCCGGGACTGGACACCACCACGCGACCTGGCCGCGCCGACACGCCAGGTACGGCTCGCCGCGAAACGGCACCACGGTCACCGAACGGGAGGCCGCGAGGCTCACCAACTGCTCGGCGAACCGGGACTCGTCATGCTGAATCCGGATCCGCGTCTCCTCGCCGCAGGAGGGGGCGAGCGCGTGCTCGGGGCCGAACTCCTTGACGTACTTCTCCTGGGCCGGGTTGGAGTAATGGTCGATGGCAAGGCGGAAGCGATGGCCAGCGAAGAAGACGGCGACCGTGTCGAAACCGATCATGATGGACAGTCCACTCGGGTCGCAGGCATCGGGGTGGCGTGCGTGAACAGTTCTTCGGGCGTGCCGGCCGCCAGTCGGTGAGCGATGTCGATCCCCATCTTGACCGCGTGGTCCATGTTGCCGATCTCGTACCGCCAGGTCCCGAACCGTCCCCGGGGATAGACACCCTGCTTCTCGAACCATGGCACCACCTGAGCCAGGACCTCGTCGCGCCCGAGCGTGGGCACCGGGTAGGCGTACGGGATCACCTCGATGTGGGCGCTCACCAGCGGTGCCCGCTCGGGCACCAAGCCATGGCGGCGCAGCGCCTGGTCACACGAGTGGACCAGGGCCTGCTCATCGAGAGCCTTGCCGGGGGCGATGGACGTTTCGGTCATCCAGGCGCTGAACGCGCCAGTATCGGCACCAGGGACGTTGGCCGGCGCGTACTTGCCGAAGTTCGTGGCTCGATAGAACGGGACGTCCGGCTGGGGAAAGTACAGCCATGACCGCTCGTCGGACGTGGGCGTCCGGTACCCCAACCCGACCATGGCCACCGTGGTGTGCCGCAAGCCCTGCGCTGCTGCCCTCAGTGACTCCGGGCAAGCGGCAGTCATCGCGGCGAGCTGGTTCAGCGGGCCAGTCGCCACCAACTGGTCGTAGCGGACCAGCCGTCCGTCGGCGAGAGCGACGGTGCGTCCCACGGGATCGATGGCGATGGCCTGGGAACGCGTGTGCAGACGGTCCGAGCCGATCCGAGCGGCCAGTCTGCGCCAGATCTCGCCGGTGCCACCGCGCGCAGGGAAGGCGAAGGTGGAGTTCGGGCCCCAGCAATCGGGGACGGCGGTGCCGGCGAACGCGGCCAGGACCTGTTCGATGTCCACCGGGGCCACCCGCTCGGCAACCCAGGTCGAGCCCATGTCCTCCAGCCGTGTCGCCCAGACCTTGGTGTTGTATGGAGCGAAGAACCGATCGACCAGCGTCCGACCGTACATGCCGGCCAGCCACGTCGCGAAGTCCACCGGTGCACGCCCCGGGGTGCCGGTGCCCTGGCGCAGCGTCAGCAGTTCGCGCAGGCAGGTTGCCGACTCCGCAGGAGGCAGGTGGTGAAGGTGCCTCTGGAACGGGTAGGGCACCCACCGGTCGGAGTACCTGACGAACGATGACCTGTCGTGGTGCAGGAGCTCGTCGGCGGCGAACAGTTCGTCCAGTAGCCGGTCGAACTCCCCGAAGTGCGAGAAGACCACGTGGCCACCCAGGTCCCAGGTGAATCCGGCTGCATCCACGACGGACGAGGCGAGCCCGCCCGGGACTTCGGCTGCCTCCAGCAGGAGGAAGTCGTGGTGCCCGAGTCGGGTGAGCTGGTCCGCACATGCGAGACCGCAGGGTCCGGCGCCGAGGATCACGATCCGCCCGGGCACGGCGGCGGGTGGGTGTTGCCCCGGGCGGGTGGATGACGGGCGTAGTCCCATGTGTTCACTCCGGTTACTTGGTGGAAGCACGCTTCGATGCACGGCGGCCCCTGACCTTTGAGGGGCGCCGAGGTTAGTCCCAGTCACCGCGGCGGGCGATGACCGTGAGCGTTGTCGGGTCGGCGGGCTGCCCATCGGGCTCTCCGCCGTAGCGTCGGCGCAGGATCGGGAGGCCGCAGCGCATGTCGGTGACCACCCGCTCTCGGCCGCGAGCGTCCTTGACGAGGTCGCCGACGCCGACCGGGGGCTCCGCGGGATGCTCGGGACGGTTGGCGCTGATCAACTCGGTACCTCCGGAAGGATTGGTGGGGTGGTGGGCCACCCCAGGCCGCCAGCGAGCGGCGAGAGTGGGCCAGCCGGACGATGCAGTTGCAGAGAGGCTGAAGGATCTAGTTGACGAGTCGGGCCGTCACACGGCTGACCGAGCTCGGCACCCGGTCGATCCGAACGATGGCGTCCTTGCCCCCGGCCGGGCTCGATGCGAAGCGGAAGTCGGAAGCGAGCGCGCGAACCAGATCCAACCCGCGGCCGTGGATGCTCAGTTCGTCGACGGGACCGCGCTGGGAGAACCCCGGGATGGTGGGGTCGTTGTCGTGGATGATGACCACAACGCCCCCGGGTGCCCACTGCACCAGCAGGCTGGCCTGCGGGTCGGGGCTCCCGTCCGGCGTGAGCGCGTGGCACAGCACGTTGGACAGCAGCTCGGTCACGATGACTGCCACGTCGTCAGCGAGCTCCGCCAGGCTCCAGAGCCTCAAGCAGCCAACGACGACGGCTCGCGCGTGGCGCACCTTGCTCGCCGCCAAGGTCAGCTCCATCGTCAGCTGGCCCGAGCCGCAGCGGATCAAGGCGCGGGAGCGCCCCAAGGTCGTCGTCGTGTTCTCTGTGCCCATGTCGATTCCAGTCGTTCGCCGGAAACTGCCTCGCGGAGCTCGGTAGCGGTGTGTACTGGCCCCTGTACCGATTGAAACCATTGAAGGGGGCCCGCGAGGGCCACCGACAGAGGGTGATGCGGATGCCTCGGGAATCCGCATCAGGAGGTCAGAGCTCATGCCGCAACCAGAGAGGGTGCTCGACCCCAGCGCCTCGCCAGCCGCGTGGTTCGGCGCCGAGCTGCGCCATCGACGTAAGGCGGCCGGATACAGAACTGCTGGCCCGTTTGCTGCAGCCGTGCAGGTCAGCGTCGATGTGCTGCTGAAGATCGAGAAGGGCGAATACCGTTGTCCGGAGGACCTGCCGCCGCGGCTCGACGCGGTCCTCGGGACCGGTGGGCTGTTCCAGCGGGCTTGGGCGATGGCCTTCGAAGCGGACAATTGGCTGGCTGATGCGGATAAATCACGTCGTGGACTCCCCAGTCGAACCGCACAGCTACTCGAAGGACGCATGCTGGGGGGAACTGCACCACTCCCAGCCGGAAGTGACCCCATGCAACGTCGTGCTCTCCTCGCCATCAGCGGGCTTGCTGCCCTCGCCCCCCTGAACCTCGTCGGACTCCTCACGCCCGCGACAGCTCTGCCGCTGCCGCGACGGATCAGCCCTGGCGAGATCAGCCAGCTGACGGAGATGGCCGACAGCCTTCAACGGTGGGACAACTCCTACGGCAGCGGAGGAATGGTTGGCCAAGCGGCTTCCAACGCCATGCGGTGGGCCGTCGGCCTGCTCTCTGTCGACTGTCCGGACTCGCTGCGGCAGAACTTCCTGGCGGCCATCGCCCGTCTCGGACTGGTCGCCGGCGCCTGCCAGTTCGACATCCTGGAGCATGAGCCTGCCGAGACCGCCTTCCGAATCGCGGTGGAGTGCGCCGAGGAGGGGCTCCACTGGCACCTGCGTGCCAAGGGCTACTCCATGCTTGCCCGCCAGGCGGTCTGGATCGGTCAAGCGGACAACGGCCTGACGTACGCGGAGAAGGGCTTGGTGCGCTCGGACCGCCTGTCCGCCACGGAGCAGGCGATGCTCCACGCCGCCAGGGCGCGCGCATGGGGGAAGCTCCGCAATGTCCGGGAGACGCTGGCCGCGGTCGGTGCTGCTGACGATTCCTTCGCACGCCGGGAGCCGGAGAACGATCCCACCTGGATGAGCTACTACGACGAGGCTCAGCACAACGGCGATACCGCCCACGCCCTGTTCGACCTCGCGGTCGGAGTCGAAGGGCATGATTCCGCGCAAGCCATCAGGCGGTTCACCACGGCTGTACGTGGCCACGATGACCAGTACTCGCGCTCGCGGGCGCTCTCCTCAACGAAGTTGGCGTCCCTCGTCATTGCTACCGGCGACCCGGCCGAAGGCATCGCCCTCGGGCACCGCGCTGTGGCTCTCTCGAAGAACCTGACCTCGCAGCGAGCAGCGGCAGACCTGAAGGAGCTCGGAACCTACGCGGACCGGGCCTCGACAGTTCCCGGGGCGCTTGAGCTGCGCCATCTGGTCAGAACTATCGTCCAGGCGTGACTGGATCAGGAACGGTGTCATCGTCCGAGGTTTTGCGGGAGGCGTGCTCAGCCGCCGGCTTCGATGCACGCGGTGCCGAGCCGCGTCGGCTCGCCGAGAACGAGACGTGGTCGCTGGCCTCGGGGATCATCGTCCGCATCTCGATGGCTGGGCAGGGAACCGTAGCGGCCCGAGAGGTACAGGTCGCGCGCTGGCTCGCGGAGCAGGGAGTCCGCGCCGTGGCGCCGCTCGCGATGGACCAGCCGGTTGTGGTTGCCAGTCGGCCGGTCACCTTCTGGGTCGAGGTCCCCAACCATCAGCACGGCACGGTCTCCGAGGTTGCGGCGGTCCTGCGGACCCTTCACTCCCTCCCACGCCCTGACCACTTGGATGTCGGCAGGCTGGATCCCTTCGTCCGGCTCAGGGACCGGATCACCGCTGCTGTCACGCTCTCCTCCAGCGACCGCCGATGGCTGGTCGACGTCCATGACGACCTGGTCCAGCAGTGGAACGGCGGGTTCGGCAGCGGGCGACCGGAGTGTTTCATCCACGGCGACGCGTGGCCCGGAAACATCGTCAGCACCTCCGAAGGGCCGCTGGTCATGGACCTGGAACGCGCTTCCGTGGGCCCGCCGGAATGGGACCTCGTGTCCACCGCCGTCCGCTGCCGGACGACTGGCGCCATATCACCAGATGACTACGAGTCCTTCTGCGAGACCTACGGGTATGACGTCACCCTCTGGGACGGCTACTCGGTACTCGCCGCCATACGCGAACTCCGGATCACCTCCTATGCTGCGCAGCACGCATCCACGTACCCAAGTTGGCGGAGGGAGGCCCAGGTCCGCGTCGACTGCCTGCGGGGGCGCCGTGGGCCGCGCCCGTGGAACTGGAAGGGAATTCTGTAGCAGGCGCGCTCAAGAAGGCGTTGACGGTGATGGCGCCGCAATGAAGCGCCGCGACCTCGTCAGCGCCCCGGACTTCGCGCATCCTGACCAGCCGTTCCGGCAGCGACGAGCCCGCCACCCGGCGTGGCGGCAGGGCCTTGACGAGATGCGCCATGGCAGACTGACGGCACATCGAAGTTCGGTCACTGGCAGTCGACTTGGCAAGGTCATCCGCACCCTGCCTTGGAGGTCGTGATGCGTGCAGGCGTCGTGGTCGGTGCGCACCCCGGAGTGGCGGATCTTGCGGTGCGGGCCGAGGAGTTGGGTCTGCACAGCTTCTGGATCAACGACACCCCGATGGTCCACGGCGATCCCTTCGTCGCCTTGAGCCTGTGCGCGAAGGCCACCAGCCGCATCAAGCTCGGCATCGCCGTGACCTCGCCGGCGTTGCGCTCGGCTCCGGCTGCCGCGAGCGGGCTCGCCAGTCTCAACGCGCTGGCGCCGGGCCGGATCGTCTGCGGTGTCGGCACCGGGAACACCGCCCGGCGCACGCTGGGGATGCGGCCGACCACGGCAGCCAGGCTGGAGAGCTTCACCGCCGCGCTGCAGGAGCTGTGCGCCGGGCGCTCGACCGAGTACCGGGAAGGCGACCGGGTCCGCGACGTCCGGTTCCTGCACGCCGGGGCGCAGGTGAACACCACCGACCCGATCGAGTTCGTCGTGGCCGCGCTGGCCGGGCCGAAGGCCGCCGCTGTCGCCGGGCGCCGCGGCACCGGCCTGATCTCCTTCGGGCTGCTGGACCCCACCGCCTGGCACGCGCTGCACGAGGCCCGCCGCCACGCCTCGCAGGACGCGACCCGCACCCCCGACTCCTACCTGGTCACCGCGCTCCACCTCCTCGACGAGGGCGAGGACCCCCACGGCGACGCGGCCCGGGACGCGACCGGCCACCTGGTCCTGTCGCTGCTGGCCTTCGCCGCCGACACGGCCGCCGAAACACCCGCCTTCGCCGACCAACTCGGCCCTGCGGAACGCGAGGCGGTCCGGCGGCTCCTCGACCGGCGCGGCACCACCCCCACCGCGCCGGACCGGCACACCAAGCTCTACCCCGACTACCTCGGACGCATCGCAGCGGACGACCGGGACCTGGTGCTGCCCTCGCTGATGAACGCCCTGGCGCTGGTCGGCACCCGCGACGAACTCCTCGCCCGCATTGCCATCCTGGAACAGGCGGGCATCGACGAACTCCTCATCCAGCCGGTGGTCGACCCGCCCACCGAGATGGCCCGGCTCGCGGAACTCCTCCGCTGAGCGGTACGAATGTCCTCGGCAACTGCACCATGAAGACGTACGAAGACGTAGGGCAATCGGCATGAGTGAGACCATCGAGCAGCTGAGTCGCGTGCTCCCGTCGAGCACGCCTGGCGGGTCGAAGGACTGGGCGTCGGCCGCCCGCAAGATGGGCATCGAACTTCCGCGTGACTACCGGGAGTTCGTCGACACATTGGGCGGCGGGTACATCGACGGCTACCTGTACGTGATGGAGCCGGACTGCCCGTTCGAGGCCTCCGACCTGGTCGGCTTCGCCGAGGAGCGCGCCGAGGCCCTGGAGTACCTCTGGAGCAGTTCGGAGGACAAGCCGGGTGAGCTCGCCGACGCCGGTGACCGCCTGATCGCCTTCGCCATGAGCGACAACGGGGAAACCGCCTACTGGTTGGCGAAGGCCGGGCAAGCACCGGACGAGTGGACGATCATGGTCAACGAAGCCCGCGGCGAGTGGTGGGAGCACTACGACTTGAGCTTCGGTCAGTTCCTGCTCTCGACCCTGACCGGAGAGCTCCGCTGCGAGATCTTCTCCGACAGCTTCCCCGCATCCCCGCACACCTTCCGTTCCTTCGCCGACCCGTCCTGGGACGAGTGAGCCGGGTCGGACCGGTGTGTCCGGCGCTCACCGGCTACTGCGCCGGCTGCGGTCGGCCCACCCAGACCTCGGTGATCCCGCTGACGTAGCGGGCCCCGCAGTGGTCGGCGGGGACCACCAGTTGGGGCCCGGCCTCGTCCAGGGGAGTGCCGTCCATGCTGGTGGCGAGCAGGACCTGTTGGCCGCCGAAGTCCGGGTCGATCTCCGCCCAGGAGAGCACCGCCTGGTGGCCGTCGGCGCCCTTGACCGTCAGCACGAAGCCGGGGCGCTCCTTGCGGCCGGTCAGGTCGACCTGCGGGCGGGCCGCGCACAGGACGTCCCACAGCTTGGGCCCCTCGAAGCCGTGCCGCTGCTCGCCGTCGGAGCGGCAGTCGAAGCTCACCTGGACCTGATGCACCGGCAGATCGCGCAGTTGGGCGACGGTGAGCTCGACGGGGGCGTCGAGGTGGCCGTGGAAGCGGAAGGCGGCAGATCTGTGCATCGGGACTCCGTTCCGGACCGCGCCCGTGCGGTCCGTCCCGAGTGCTACCCGCCGAACCTCGCAGATACCCGCCTGCGTGGCAGTTTCACCAGCAGCTGCGATGTATCAGCCCATGCAGACCTGGGAAATGCGAGCCCACGAGGTGACCGGCCGTCAGCTGTGCTGCGGGATCCCGCCCGGCGGGCCCGCCCCTGCCGGGGAGACTCGGACGGTCCTCGTCCCCGCCTCGCCGACGGTCCTGTCCGGCCGCTGCTCGACGCCGCCGGCGAAACGTCAAGTACGCACGCTGGCCGGCGTCGGCCGCCGGGTAGCGGGCACGCGCGCCCCGCCCCTACCGACCGAGACGGGGAGCGGTCCTCGGTCGGCGGCGCGCGGACCGGTTCAGGCCCGGTCGGTGGTGACTTCGACGCTCCGGGTGAGGGCGAGGACGGCCGTGTCGTCGTCGCGGGGGCCGCCGGTGAAGCGGTGGACATCGGCGGTGAGGGTGTCGATGAGGTCCTGGGGCCGGGCGAACGGGCCCCGGCCTCGCAGCCGGGTGAGGGGATCGTAGAAGCTGCCCGCCGGGTCGCGGGCCTCGGTGATGCCGTCGGTGACCAGCAGGAGGCTGTCGCCGGCGGCGAAGGGCCAGCTGTCCGGGGCGGCACGGGGCAAGCCGGGAAGGCCCACGCCCAGGGGTAGGCCGGGGTCCGTGGCCGCCAGCGCCTCGACGCGGGTGCCGGTGCACAGGTAGGCGGGCGGGTGGCCGCAACTGAGCAGGTGGATCCGGTCGGCGGTGGGGGTGAACTCGCCGAGCAGAGCCGTGACGAAGCCCTCCAACCGGTATTCCGCCCCCGCCTCCGTGGCCAGGGCGCGCGCCAGGGAGTGGTCGAGGCGGTCGGCGAGTTCGGTGAGGTTGTCGGCCTGCTCGGCCGCTTCGCGGAAGGCGCCGAGCAGCACGGCGACGGCGGAGACCGCGCCGAGCCCCTTGCCGCGGACATCGGCGATGAGGACGCGGGGGCCGTTCGGCCCCTGCTCGACCGCGTAGGCATCGCCGCCGATCAGCGCCTCGTGCTGGGCGGCCTGGTAGCGGGCGGCCACGGCCAGCGGGCCGATGCGCGCGGGAGGTGCGGGCAGGACGGCGTGTTGGGCGGCCTCCGCAACGGAGCGGACGACGGCCAGGCGGCGGCCGTGGCGTGCGACGACGCGGTTGACGGCCACTCCGATGGCGACGGCGAAGAGGGTGTTGGCGACTTCCAGGCCGCCGGCGCCGCTCGCCGCGAACCCCGAATCGACGGTGACGATGACGATGCCCACGAGGATGGCGGCACCGATGGCCAGAGTGGCGGGCAGGGAGAACAGGGCACCGCTGATGACCACTGCCGCGGCGAGCATCGGGTCGCCCCAGTAGTTGGCCGGGTCGAGGGCGTCCCAGACGAGTCCCGCGACGACCAGGACGCTTGGCGCGACCCGCACGTACCAGGGCCAGTACGGGGTTCTGGTGACCATGGCTGCCCCAGGTGCCGGGCGGTATGCGGACAGTTGCCACTGTAGGTGTGCCAAGGCATGCCCGGTCATTGATCTTGCGGCGTGTTCCGGATCCCGGGGAGGTAGCCGCACCTCGGCGGTGGACCGGACGGGTCCGTGGCGTCCCCGCGCCGGTACGGCGGCGCTGACTCCGCGTCGGCCGACAGGTGTCGCCCGGTGCGCCGGAGGGCAGGATCGGGCGTGCCGCGCGGAACCGGCGCGGGCGCCGAGGGGGATGGTCATGGCGGCAACGGGGGCGACGTGGGCGCGTGCGGTCCGGGTTCTGCTGGTCGGACTCGTCCTGGCAGCGGTCTGCGCAGGCTGCGGCTGGGTCATCTACACAGACAACTTCAAGGGGGTCAAGGAATGGGACGTCGACGCACAGGGGCCCGTCATCGTCTCCGTCGACGGGCGGTACCTCACCCTCACGGGCGTGCCTGATCCGGCCTGGGATCCGGGCGAGTGCGCCGGCAACCTCACCGTCACGGTGGTGGCCGTGGAACACGCCACCACCGTGGCCATCCACTTCCACCTGCGCACCGCTCCGGCGGACATGGGACTGCCGCGGGGCAGTTGTGCGGCGTTCGCCGGGGTCAGGGGGGACATCGCCCACCCGCTCGGCTCGCGGACACTGACGGACAGTCACGGGCAGCCGCTCAAGACCGTGTTGGTGGCGAGCCTGCCGAGACCCCACGACCCGGGCCTGACCGAGGGCTACACCGGAGTGTGCACCCCCGCGGAGCAGCCGATCGTGCAAGGCACCTGCCTCGGCTCGCTGACTGTCGTCCGCAACTACCTCGACGCCTCGCAGCAGGAATGGACGCTGTACCAGTCCCTCGACCCGACGGCACCTGACCCCTCCACCGTGGCGGACCCGACGGCGCAGCACACGGTGCTGAACGGAGTCCCTGCCGTCTGCGGTCAGACGGCAGAGGGCGGTGCGGTCGTCGGCTGGACCGAGGCCGGGACGGCGCAGCAACTGGTGTTCGCCCCGCAAAGCCGCGCCACCACCACGCCCGACCAGGCCTGTACCCGTGCCATCGCCGAGGCGCGGACCGTGCGGTGAACCGCCGGTGGGCGGTGACGGTGGCGGTGGGCACGGCAGCGGCGTGCGCGCTCGCCGGCCTGGTCGGCTACCGGGCGGCCCTGGGCGCCGCGCTGCCCGGGCTGGCCCGTACCCCGGTCGACACCGTGCTGCTGTCCGCGGACGGCCGGGGGCTCAGTGTCGCGCGGAGCGGGGAGTGCCTGGGCACGGGAGCGCTGCGGGCCCGGGAGACACCGTCCGCCGTCGTGCTCGACTTCCGGACCGATCCGCCGAGCCGCGACTGCTTCGGCGGGGCCCAGCAGACGGTCTGGTCGGTCCGGCTCGGGCGACCGCTGGGCGACCGCGCGCTGCGCGACGCGAACAGCGCCAACAGCGGGGCCGGCGACGCGGTGCCGTACTTCCGCGCCGCCGACCTCCCGGTCGCCGGCTCGCTCCCGCCCGGCTTCCACCACGCGTACGACGCCCCCGGCTACCTCGGGGCCACCGCAGCAGGGCAGTGGAGCCCGGCCGCCTCGGAGCTCTTCCTCGCCGGGACGGCGCGCCTGTGGCTGGTGGTGGAGTACGGCCGCCACTGGCCCGGCGACTGGCCCGCCAACGCCACCACCCTCCTCCCGGTCCAGGGCCGGCTGGCCAGGGTCGGCCCGGACGGCATCGCCTGGCAGCAGCCGGACCCCGCATCCGGCCCCGTGCGCAGCTACGCGCTGCTGGCCGACCCACCCCTCCCGGCCGGGCAACTGGCCGCCATGGCCGACCAGTTGCGTCCGCTTCCGGGCTGAATGGGCGGTCGGTGTGCCTCAGCCGCGCAGGCTCGACAGCCAGGCCTCGACGTCGTCCGCGGTGCGCGGCAGCGCGGCCGAGAGGTTCTCGTTGCCGTCGGCGGTGACCAGGATGTCGTCCTCGATCCGCACGCCGATGCCGCGGTACTCCTCGGGCACGGTCAGGTCGTCGGCCTGGAAGTAGATGCCGGGCTCGACGGTGAGGACCATGCCGGCCTCCAGGGTGCCCTCCACGTACAGGTCGGTGCGGGCCCGGGCGCAGTCGTGCACGTCCAGGCCGAGCATGTGACCGGTGCCGGCCAGCGTCCAGCGTCGCTGCAGGCCGAGCGCGAAGGCCTCGTCCACCGAGCGGCCGGGGATCAGGCCCCAGGAGACCAGGTGCTCGGTGAGGGTCCGCTGGGCGGCGTCGTGGAAGTCCCGGTACGCCGCACCGGGCTTGACGGCGGCGATGCCCGCCTCCTGCGCGGCCAGGACCGCCTCGTAGACCTTGCGCTGGAGCGGGGTGAAGCGGCCGCTGACCGGCACGGTGCGGGTGACGTCGGCGGTGTAGAGGTTGTTGGTCTCCACACCGGCGTCGAGCAGCAGCAGGTCGCCGGGGCGGGCCTGGCCGTCGTTGCGGACCCAGTGCATGGTGGTGGCGTGCGGGCCGGCGGCGGCGATCGTGCCGTAGCCGACGTCGTTGCCCTCGATCCGCGCCCGCATGAAGAACGTGCCCTCGATGCGGCGCTCCGGGGTCGGCTCGTCGGTGCCGAGGATGCGCATGACGTCCTCGAAGCCGCGGGCGGTGGCCGCGCAGGCGAAGCGCAGGTCGCCGATCTCGAACTCGTCCTTGACCAGGCGCATGCCGGAGAGGAAGGTGCGGAACTCCTCGTCCGGCTCGGCGCTCACCCGGCCGGCCAGTGCGGCCTCGACGCCGGCGTCGTACCCGCGCAGCAGGCGGACCGGTCCGGTGGCCTCGGCGAGCCGGGCAGCCAGGGCGCGGACGTCGTGGCAGGGCAGGCCGAGGAGCCGCTCGTTCTCGGTGAGGCTGTTGCGCCGGCCGTCCCAGATCTCGCCGTGGTGGTCCGTCCAGAACTCGCCGTTCTGGCGGTCCGAGCGGGGCAGCAGGTGGGCGACCGCCCGGTGGCCGTCCGCGGTGGGCTCCAGGACCAGCACGGCGTCCTGGGACTGATCGCCCGTCAGGTAGACGTAGTCGGAGGAGGGGCGGAACGGGTAGTCCGTGTCGTTGGCGCGGACCTTCGGGTTGCCGGACGGGATCACCAGCAGCTCGCCCGGGAAGCGGGCGGACAGCTCGGCCCGGCGGCGCGCGGTGTGCGCGGCCTGCGGGAGGGGGGTCAGGTCGTGCTGCTCGGTGTCGGCCCAGCCCTGCGTCATGTTCTCGGCGAGCTCGTCGCTCACACCCCCGAGCAGTCCGTTCTTCCGGGCGTTGCGCTCGCTCGCGGGCGCCTCGGGCTCGGGGCGCTGGGCGGTCGGCTGGGTCACAGGTGTCTCCTGAGGTTGTCCTGAGGTTGCTTCGGGCGTGCCCGGATCATCCCGCAGTCCGCCGGGCACCGGGGAGGGGTGCGTACCGCCTTCCTGGGGGCGGTAGGGCTTCGTGACGGACTGTCGGCTGTCCCACAGCGAATTCCGACAATGGCTGCGGGATCAATGGGGGTGGCCACGAACCCGTATACCTGTTTCTTGGCCGGTCTCTCGCCAGGCTCTCGCCGGGCTCAGGCCAGGTTCACGCCAGCGGACGGGCCGCGGCCGTCGGTTCGGCTCGTGCCTCGCGCGGGGTCAGCGGGCCGTGGCCGTCGGCGCACTGGACGACGACCTCCAGCGGGGCCCCGCAGCCGCGGTGGTGGACCTCCAGGGGCGGGCCGTCCGGGTCGGCCGTCCAGCGGTCGCCCCACTGCTTGAGCGCGATGACGGCCGGCCAGAGGTCCCAGCCCTTCTCGGTGAGCCGGTACTCGTGGCGGGTGCGGCTGCCGGGCTCGCGGTAGGGGACGGCGGCCAGGATCCCGGCGGCGACGAGCTTGCGCAGGCGGTCGGAGAGGACGGCCTCGGACAGGCCGACGTGCCGGCGGAAGTCGTCGAAGCGGCGCACGCCGTTCATCGCGTCGCGCAGCACGAGGAGGGCCCAGCGTTCGCCGATCAGGTCGACGGCCCGCTGGACGGTGCAGTTCTCGGTGCTCGTCTCCAGCCACGTCGTCATGGGGCCCATCCTAGGCTGGCTTCGGGATTGACAGCCAGCAGTGGAGGTGGCTAGCTTCGAATTATGAAGTCAGCTAGAGGGGAGCAGGGCATGACCAGGACGCGGACACGGACACGGACCCGGACGTACGGCTGGCAGGACCCCGCCATCACGGCCTCCGCCGTCGGGGACGAGAGCGGGCTGGAGTTCCTGCGCGGGTTCCTCACCGGTGAGCTGCCGCCGCCCCCGCTCGCCGCGACGCTCGGATTCGCGCTGGAGGAGGTCGAGTTCGGGCGCGCGGTGTTCGTCCTGGAGCCGGGGGAGGAGCACTACAACCCGATCGGCAGCGTGCACGGCGGCGTCTACGCCTCGCTGCTGGACTCGGCGGCCGGCTGCGCGGTCCACTCCGTGCTCCCCGCCGGGACGGGGTACACCTCGCTCGACCTGAACGTGAAGTTCCTGCGCCCGATCACCGTCGACACCGGGAAGGTCCGCGCGGTCGGCACCGTCCTCACCAAGGGGCGGCGCACGGCCCTCGCCCAGGCCGAACTGCTGGACTCCGAGGACCGCCTGCTCGCCCACGCCACCAGCAGCTGCATGCTCCTGCCGCTACCGCCCCGCTGACGCCATCCGTGTACCCGGCCGTGGACCGTGGTCCGGTTGATGGACCTCGACCCACCTGTTCCGAGGGCTCCCGTATGATCCGGAACAGTTACTGACAGCTCCCGTCCTAGGAGGACCCTCATGGCTCAGGTCACACTCAAGGGAAGCCCGGTTCAGGTCAAGGGCGACCTGCCCCAGGCGGGCGCTCAGGCCCCCGCGTTCAGCCTCGTCGGCGAGGGCTTGGCGGACAAGTCCCTGGTGGACTTCGCCGGGACGCGCAAGATCCTCAACATCTTCCCGAGCGTCGACACCCCCACCTGCGCGGCCTCCGTCCGCGCGTTCAACGCCACGGCCGGCGACCTCGCCAACACCGTGGTGCTGTGCATCTCGGCCGACCTGCCCTTCGCGCAGGGCCGGTTCTGCGGCGCCGAGGGGCTGGAGAACGTGAAGACGCTCTCGACCCTGCGCGGTCGCGAGTTCCTGGAGAACTACGGCGTGGCGATCGCCGACGGCCCGCTGGCCGGCCTGGCCGCCCGCGCCGTCGTGGTGCTCGACGAGAACGACAAGGTCATCCACTCGCAGCTGGTCGGCGAGATCGCCGATGAGCCCGACTACGAGGCCGCGCTGGCGAGCCTGAAGTAACACACGGCCGCCACGGGCGACCGGTCGTCACGGGTCCGCGAGCGAGCGCGACTTCGAGCGCTCGTGAGCCGGCCCCGGGTCAGCGGCCGGTCGGCCCCGTGGCGGTGTGCCGCAGCCGGCGGGCGTCGAACGTCCGCTGCCGGGCCCGGCTACTTCGACTTGAGCTTCTTCGACAGCAGCTTCACGGCGGCCTTGCGCACGTCCTCCGTCGGGTTCGCGTTGTCGGGCTGCATCACGTCGCGGCTGACGCCGAGCGCGTCACTGATCGTCAGGGCGAACTCGCGGACGTCGGGGTCCGAAGACCGGGCGTAGTCGAAGAGCTGACCCGACTTCACCTCGCGCTCGCTCTCGATCTTCTTCCAGACCGCCACGGTGTCCCAGAGGTGCCGGGGCCCGGACTTGTCGTCGGCCGCCGTGGCCTTCCAGCGCTTGCCGAGGGTCCGCTTCGAGGCGTACCCGGCGACGACGGCACCGACGACGCCGCCTGCCACACCGACCGCGATGCCGGCGGTGGCCGCCGCCGCGCCGACCGTCACGGCGACGCCCACCGCGCCGCCCGCGATGCCGACCGACGAGCTGAGCACATCGGCCGCCCGGTAGGCGATCCGGCGCTGGGTCTTCATCTCGGCGTACTGCCGGATCACTTCGAGGGTGGCCAGACCCGTCACCCGAGTATTCGCCTCGATCTCCTGCAGGGTGGCGGCAATGGCCTGCGCGACCTCGCTCATCCGAGCCCGGACGGATTTGCTCGCCTCGGCCCCGGCCTCCTCGCTGGCCCCGATGAGCCTGGTCGTGACCGCGAGGGACAGCTCCAGGTTCCGCAGCTCCTGGTAGCCCTCTTGCAGTTCCTTCAGGTGCGCCTCCAGATCGGCGCCGGCGTCGGCGATCGGGCCGGGTTCTTGACCCTCAGCCTCGTAGGTCGTGATGGCGCGCAGCGCCCGGCGCCGCTTGTCGGCTTTCCAGCCCTTGCGCATTGCCCGGGCCAGCGAGATCAGGCCGCTCGGCAGCGAGATGCCGCCGGCCACCAGGGAGAGCGTGCCCGCGGTGCCGCCCTCCGCCGCGTTGGCGATCTGCATGCCGCCCTCGGTGGCGTGGATGGCGGTGTCGGCAACGCCCAAGGCGCTGTGGCCGACGTTCGTGCCGGCCACCTTGTTGTTGTAGGCGCCCAGCGCTGACCCGGTCGCGTTGCCCTGCGCGTTGGCCTTGTGGGCGTCGTGCAGGTCCCCGCCGGCGGTCACCAGACCCTTGATCTCGCCGATGCCGCTGACTGCCGCCTCGCCGAGCTTCAGGACGCCCCCGATCGCCCCGTGGGGCGACCGCTGGATGCTGGGGGCGGCCGCCGACTGCACCGCGGTCCCGGCCCCGGCAGGGCTGTGGGCGAAGTCCTGCTCCAGGTCGGCGCGTTGGACCGGGGCCGGGGCGGACATGGCGCGGGTGGCGTTGGCCTCGGCGGCGCGCTCGAAGCGGTCGGCGGGGTCGGACACGCTGAGGCCGGAGCCGTTGTCGGTGCCGGCGACGGGGCCTTGGCTCTGCTGGATGACGTGGGTGAGCTCGTGCGCCAGGGTGTGCTTGTCGGCGCCGCCGGCGCCGATGACGACGTGGTTGCCGGAGGTGTAGGCGCGGGCACCGAGCTCGGCGGCCGAGGCGCGGGCCTCGGCACCGGTGTGCAGGCGCACGTCGGAGAAGTCCGCGCCCAGGCGGGCCTCCATGTCGGTGCGGGTGGCCTCGGGCAGCGGGCTGCCCGAGGAGCGGAGCACGCCGTGGACCGCGGCGGCCGGGCCGGGCCCGGCGGCGTGGGCGTCCTCGGCGGCGTGGCCGGTGTGCGCGTGGCCGGGTTCCTGCTCCTGGTCGCGGGCCAGCAGCTGGAGCACTGCGGCGTTGCCCGCCGAGCGTTGGAGCGCCAGCACGTCCGCCGGGGTCAGCGGGCGCCCGCCCGGTCGGACCGCCGCGCCACCGGCGGGTTTCCGGTTCGCGGCGGACCCGCGGCCCTTGCCCGCCGCGTCCGACGCCACCGTCCGGTCCTGCGCTCGCATGCCAGCTCCTTGAGATCCTCAGGTGGTAGCCCCACGGGCACAGTGCCATCCGGGTGTGATCTCGGCAACGGTCCGCGAGGGCAGACTTGGGCTGCCCGCACGGACAGTGGGCTCAGCAAGGCCACCCACGATCGTCTAAGCCTTGACCACCTTCTCGCGCCGGTAGGCCGCTTCGAGGTCATCGATCGCCTGGTCCAGCAGGCTCGCGGCAGGTGTCACCAGGTCCGACCAGGTGCCGGTCCGCTGCTGCTGGGCGGCCCGCAGCGCCGTGAAGTCCGGCGCCCGGCCGGCCCGCACCTCCTCGGCCACCGCGTGCGTCGCGGCGGCCAGCGCCTGCGCGAACTCCGTGGCGCCGGGGGCCGGCTCGGCCGTCGCCGGCGGCAGTTGGGCCTCCAACAGCACCCCGGCCCGGGCGAGCAGGCCGACCGCCGCCCGGGCCTTCTCCAGCCGACGGGGCGTCAGCGTCTCGCAGCAGTGCCAGCCGGGTTCCACCTCGGCCCGGGTGATCCCCTCCAGCAGTTCGGCGCGGGCCGTGCGGGCGTCCAGCAGTGCCTCGCGCACCGCGCGGCGATCGCCGGTGCGCGGTGCGCCGTGGACCGTCAGCACGGCAGAGCAGTAGCGGCCGGTCGCCTCGATCCAGTCGCCGAGCCGGTCGTTCAGCCGGGTCGAGGCCCAGCTCGGGAAGAGCGCGAAGGTGGCCAGCGCGATCGCGCCGCCGATCAGGGTCAGCTCGACCCGCTGCAGGGCCAGCGGCAGCGGATCTCCCGGCTGCAGGCCGAGCAGGAAGACCACGTAGGCGCTGACGAAGGCGGTCATCATCGCGTAGCCGGTCTTCAGCGTCAGGTACGCCCCGCCGAGGCAGAACACCGCCAGGCCGACGGCGAACCAGCGGTTCGGGTGCAGCAGCTCGACCAGCACGGTGGCCACCACCACCCCGACCGAGGTGCCGGCCAGCCGGGCCACACCCCGGCTGAAGGTCTGCCCGAAGTCCGGCCGGATCACCATCGCCGCGGTCAGCGGCGCCCAGTACCCGCGCGAGAAGCCGAGCAGCCCGGTGATCAGGTGCGCCACCGTCACCACCGTGGCCAGCCGCACCGCGTGGCGCAGCACCGGCGAGTCGTGGCGCAGCTGGCGGCGCACGTTGTGCAGCGCCCGGGGAACGGCGTGGAACAGGGCCGGGCGCGGCAGCCCGCTGCTCGTCGTGATTGCCGCGCCTGGTGCGCTCGGCGCGTCGGCGGTGCTGTGGTGCGCCGAGCGCTCCAGGGTGTCGGCGGCCCGGCCGAGCAGCGTGGTCAGCTGCCGGGCGCAGCGGGCGGCCGGCCCGGGCAGCGGCTCGGCCGCCGTGCGGCGCGGTGCGGGCAGCAGGGTGGCCGCCGAGCCGGGCAGCTCCAGCGGGTCGCCGGTGCGCACCGCCAGCGCCAGCGCGTCCAGCGTCTCGGCGGCGGCGGCCAGCAGCGCGCGCACCCGCTCCCGGGCCGGACCCTGCTCGGGCACGCCCGCCCGCGGGTCGGCCAGTGCGGTCAGCGCCGGGCGCATCGACTCGGCCAGGGTGCGCAGCCCGTGCAGCTCCGGTGGGCGGTGCCGTTCCTGCCAGGGCGTCAGCTCGGAGGCGTGCCGGGCCTGGATCAGCGCCTCGGGGTCGATCGGCGCGGTGGGGTCCTCGCGCAGTGTGCGGGCGTACTTGGCGAGCGAGGCGTAGGCGTCGGCCAGCGCGTCGCGTTGCGCCTGCCAGTCCTCGATCGGCCAGAGCGCGATCAGCAGTGCCTGCACCACCCCGCCGAGCGTGCAGAGCAGCCCGTGTTCGAGCGCGGTGGGCACGCTCACCGGGAGCTGGACCACCACCAGCATCACCGAGATGGTGGTCGCCGCCACCACCCCGCCGGTCTGCCCGATCGACCAGGCCAGCCCGGCCAGCAGCGCCCAGCAGGCCAGGACCACCGGGAACAGGCCGGGCACCCCGACCGAGACGTAGCCGGTGAAGGTGCTGACGCCCAGTCCGAGCGCGGAGGCGATGGCCAGTGAGGGGCGCGGGCGGAAGCTGCGCTGGAAGGTGGCGACCCCGGCGATGAACGCGCCGAGCGCGGCCGAGGCGGCCGGGCGCGGGCCGCCCAGCGCCAGGGTGGGGAAGGCCACCAGGGCCACGGCCAGCGCACCGCGCACGGCTCGGCGGGGGCTGGAGTACGCGCGGTTCAAGTGCAGCCCGGTTCGGGTGGTGCTGCGCAGGGAGTCGATCCAGGGCATGGCGGAGAGTTTATGCGGAAGGTGATCCTCCGTTGCAGGGTCCCCAGCTCCCCAGTTCCCCGGCTCCCCGGCGCAAACTCGGGTGCGGCCGCCGCCCGCTGTCCCTAGGCTGCTGCGGTCGCGGCGGACGCAACGCCGTATCGACCGTCAGCGGATCGGAGATGCACGGGGTATGACCAGTCAACTGTTCGCCGTCTGCTTCAACGCGACCCGGCCGTCGGACCTGGCGACGTTCTGGTCCGGGGTCCTGGGATGGAAGGCGGCCGAGGGTCCGGACGGCGACGTCGCGATCCTGCCTCCTGACATTGCCGACCCCGCCGGGTTCCGGATCCGCTTCCTGCCGAGCCAGGAGCCGAGGACCGGCCGGAACCGGGTGCACTTCGACCTGACGAGCACCTCCCCGGAGGATCAGCAGCGGACGGTGGCCAGGGCGCTGGACCTCGGCGGGCACCACCTCGACGTGGGCCAACTCCCCGAAGAGGGACACGTGGTGCTCGCCGATCCGGACGGCAACGAGTTCTGCGTGATCGCGCCGGGCAACAAGTTCCTCGCCGACACCGGCGTCATCGGAGCGCTGTCCTGCGACGGTACGCGGGAGGTGGGCTACTTCTGGAGCGCCGCGCTGCGCTGGCCGCTCGTCTGGGACCAGGACGAGGAGACCGCGATCCAGTCGCCGACCGGCGGCACGAAGATCACCTGGGGCGGCCCTCCGGTGGCGCCGAAGACGGGCCCGAACAGGCTCTACTTCGACCTGCGCCTGCCGGACGGCGCCGACTGGGAGGCGGAGCTCGACCGCCTGATCTCGCTCGGCGCGACGCGCGCCGACACCGGCGAAGGAGCGGGCGAGGGCGGCCGCGCGCTGCTGCTCGACCCCGACGGCAACGAGTTCTCCGTGCAGCGGCTCAGGTAGCGGGGGAGTCGGCCTCGGCCTCGCTGCTGCGGATCAGCTCCTGCACGTGCTCGGCCCGCGGGCTCCCGATCTCCGTCAGCACGGCGTGGGCGGCTTGCCAGGACGCGCGGGCCTCGTCGAGGCGGCCCAGGGCCTTGAGGGCGTTGCCGAGGCCGGCGAGCCCCCGCCCGTGCTGTTCGAGGTCGCCGATCTGCTCGGCGACCCGCAGCTGCTCGGCGTAGACGTCGTGCGCGCGATCGGCCCGGTCGAGGTGCAGGTTCAGGTCGGCGACGTTGCTGAGCAGGATGCACTCCGCGCGCCGGTCGCCGTACTCCCGGGCGCCGGTCAGCGCCAGCTGGGTGTAGTCGTACGCCGCCGGCACGTCGCCGAGCTCGTAGTACGCGACGCCGAGGTTCACCTGGCAGATCATCACGTGCCGCGGATCGCCGCCGTTGGAGCTGATGCTCTGTTCGAGGACGGTGACCGCCTCGGCGGGCCGGTTGCGGGTGTTGTGCAGCCGGCCTAGTTCGAGCAGGGCCCAGCCCGCGCCGCGCCCGTCACCTGCTTCGCGGTAGAGCCCGAGCGCCTCGGTGAACATGTCCTCCTGCTCCTCGTACCGGGACATGTTCGCGAGCGCGGTGCCGGCGCCGAGCAGGTTCCAGGCGAGCACCGTCCCGTCGCCACGGGCGCGGGCGGCTTCCGCCGCTACGGCGTGCGCGTCCACGCTGTTGATCCGGTGGAACCTGAGGTTCCGGAAGTGCGCGAGGATGACCGGGAGTTGCCAGGTGGGCTCGTAGAGCTGTGCGGCCGCTGCTGCGCCGTGCACCGCGATGAGGTTCGCGTGCTCCGCGTCGAGCCAGGCCAGGGCCGCGGCGTAGGAGTCGAATCCCAGCGCCGTGGTGTCACCGCCCTCAGTGAGTTCCGGCAACACCGGGGCGTTCATCGTCTTCGCGGCACGGTACGCGGAACGCAGGAACCACTGGACGAGGCGTTCCAGGGCCGCCGGGCCTTCGCCGCTCTCCGGCGTGTCCGCCGCCGTTTCGAGGGCGTAGGCCCGCAGCAGGTCGTGGAGCTCGTAGCGGCCGGGCGTGCTCTGGCGGACCAGGTGCTCGTCCAGGAGCTGTTCGAGGGCCTCCTCGGCCGCCGGGACGGGGATCTGCGCGAGGGCGGCCACCATGGCCGGCGTGAAGTCGGGCCCCGGGTGCTGGCCGATCAGCCGGAACACGCGCCGCAGCGGTTCGGTGAGGTCGCGGTAGGAGAGGTCGAACACGGGGCGGATCGCGCGGCCGCCGGCCCGCAGCGTCTCCAGCCGGCTGGTCCGCATCCGGTCCGCGAGCTGTGCGAGGGACCACGCGGGCCGCGAGCGGAGCCGTGCCGCGGTCAGCGCCAGGGCGAGCGGGAGCCGGTCGCAGTAGTCGATGATGCGTGCGGCGGCCTCGGGTTCGGCGGCGACGCGGTCGCGACCGGCGATCCGGCCGAGCAGGTCGAGCGCCTCGGGGTCGGTGAAGGTGTCGAGCAACTGCGGCGTGGCGCCGTCGAGACCGGCCAGGCTGCGGCGGCTGGTGATCAGGACCAGGCAGCCGGCGCCGGCGGGGATGAGGTCGCGGACCTGCTCCTCGTTGGCGGCGTTGTCCAGCAGCACCAGCGCGTTGCGGCTGCGCAGCTGGTCGCGGTACATCACCGCGCGCTCGTCCAGGCTCGCCGGAATCTGCTGCGCGGGCACACCGAGCTGCCGCAGGAACGCCTCCAGGACGGTCGACGGGTCCGCCGGCGCGAGGTCGGGGTCGAACCCGCGCAGGTTCACGTGCAACTGGGCGTCGGCGAAGTGCCCGGCGCGGACCAGCTCGTGGGCCGCGTGCACGGCGAGTTGGGTCTTCCCGACGCCGGCCATGCCCTCGATCGCGGAGATCACCACTGTCTTCGCGCCGATGCCGTTACCGTCGTCGTCGCCGTTGCCTTCGCCGGTCGCGGCGGTGATCAGCCGGGCGAGTTCCGCGCGGCGCCCCGTGAAGGTCGCGAGCTCCGCGGGCAGTTGTCCGAAGACGCCGACCGGGCCGCCGGTCTTGACCTGGACGTGCACGCGCACGCAGGCGGCGCGCCACCGGCCGACGGCGTCCTCGTCCAGGCCCAGTGCGCGGACCACGGCGACCACGAGGTCCTGGTTGAGGCGGCGCCGGCCGGGCTGGAACATGTCGGCGATCGTCGACTTCGACACCTGCTGAGTCGGCGCCAGGAACGGTCCGACCCGCTTGGCCAGCTCCCGGAACGACGGATCCCCGGCCCACACCCGGAGCCGCTCCAACAGCCCGATGTAGTCCGCCAGATCCACCGCCTTGTCCGGATCGGGCAACTCGCCGAGCCGCTCCGCAGCCATGCTCTCCTCCGCGTCCTGTCGCCCCTCGTGATCCGGCGCGGGTCAGCCTAGCGTCCGGACTTGTCCGGGAAAGTGGAGGGCGGTCCCGGACACCGGCCATCCTCGGAGCCCGGACACCGCTCCGGACCAGCGACTTCGGCTGACGCCACGACTCCCGTCAAGGGGAACCGCTCATGCACACCCACAGAACCGCCGTACCGCCCATGCCCTCCCTCGTCGGCACCCCGGGTGCACCCTCGGTGACCGGAACGATCCCACGCCACCCGGAGCGCCCCGGCCTGCTCGGCCACTGACCCACACCTCCGGGAAACCGCGGCGACGGACTCGACGGGGGTGAGCCCGGCGCCGACCAGGGGGTGTGCACGGTGCCCGGTGCCGATCGGCACCGGGCACCTCCCGTCAGCGCCCGGCCTGCGTGAAGCGGCCGCCGAGGTAGCGGAACTCCGGGTCGTCAGCAGGGAGTTCGCCGAGCTTCGCGATCAGCCCGGCGGCGAACACCTCGGCGTCGTCCAGCGGCTGGTAGCCGAGCGCCCGGGCCGAGGTGAGATCCCACCAGGCCCGGGTGTTGCCGGAGATCCCGTAGGCCACGGTGTGGCCGGCCACGGGCCCGGTGAGCGCGGCGTGCACCAGCCGGGCGCAGTCGCCCGGGCTGAGCCAGGTGGCGAGCATCCGGACGCTGCGGGGTTCGGGGGCGAAGGAGCCGATGCGCAGTGAGACCGTCTCCATGCCGTGCCGATCCGCGTACAGCGAGGCGAGGTTCTCCCCGAAGCACTTGGAGAGCCCGTAGTAGGTGTCCGGCCGCTGCGGGGTGCTGTCCGGCACCCGACCGCCGTCGGCGGGCCGTTCGGTGAACCCCACCGCGTGGTTGCTGCTGGCGTAGACGATCCGCCGCACGCCCGCCGCCCGGGCGGCCTCGTAGAGCTGGTAGGTGCCCTCGACGTTGGCGGCCATGATGTCGGCGAACGGTGCCTCTCCCGCGATCCCGGCCGCGTGGACGACGGCATCGACGCCGTCCATCGCCGCCGCCAGCGCCCCGGCCTCGCGAAGGTCGGCGACGACCGCGTCGGGCTCGCCGGGCACCGGCAGACGGTCGAAGGACCGCAGCTGGTAGCCGTAGCCGGGCAGCAACTCCCGCAAGCTGGTACCGATGCGGCCGGCGGCACCGGTGAGCAGCACCCGTCGTGGTCGGTTCGCCATCTGTGGCATCTCCATGGCTCGTCGCGGACTTCATCGAACTGACAATCGGATCCGGCGCGACCATACTTGATGAACCGACAGGGCCTGCTGGATTAATGGACGTACTCGGGCCGACCGGGTCGCGCGGAGGCGACCCGCCAGTCGGAACTACGGGCGTGCGAGCGCTGCCGAGTGGGCATCCGCCTGGTCGGCGCGCTGGTCGACGCGCTGGTTGGCACCGTGCGCGGTGTGCAGGTAGCAGTCGAGCAGCCGCTGCATCGCGCCGGCCACCGCGCCGCCCGCCTCGGCGACGGGCGCGGCCTGCGCCAGACCACGGGCGTAGGCGCGCAGCAGGTCGTGCATCCGGTAGCGGCCCGGGACCGACTGCAGGAGCAGGCTGCGGTCGAGGAGGGACTCCAGCAGGCGCTCGGCGTGCCGCATGCTCGTGCCGAACATGTCCGCGGCGGCGTGGGCGTCCAGGTCCGGCCCCGGGGCCAGCCCCACCAGCTCGAACATGCGCCGCTCGTCCCCGTACAGCACCGCGTACGAGGCGTCGAACAGGGACCGCAGGTTGCGCTCGCCGTCCTGGAGCTGGGACAGGCGGTCGGCGCTGTCGTGGATCTGGGCGAGGAGGTCTTCGATCCGCAGCGCCCGGTGGTGGCGCAGGCGAGCGCCGACGATGCGCACCGCCAGCGGCAGGCCGCCGCAGAGGGCGACCAGCTGGGAGGCGGCCGGGTGGCCGGCCGGTGTGCGGTCCGGCCCCGCGACTCTGTGCAACAGGGCGAGCGCCTCGTCCCCGGGCAGCACGTCGAGACTGAGCAGGTGGGCGTCGTCCAGTCCGGCCAGCACGGTTCGGCTGGTGATCAGGACCAGGCAGCCCGGTGTCCCGGGAAGGAGCGGGCGGACCTGGGCGGTGCCGGCGGCGTTGTCGAGGACGATGAGGGTGCGGGTGCCGGCCAGTCGGGAGCGGTAGAGCGCCGCACGCTCGGCCGTGTCCTCGGGAATCGACTCCGGCGCCACCCCGAGCGAGCGCAGCAGAAAGGCGAGGGCGGCGTCGGCCGTGACCGGTTCCAGGCCGGTGGTGCCGCCGCGCAGGTCGACGAACAACTGCCCGTCGGGGAATCGCTCGCTGACACGGTGAGCGGCACGCACGGCCAGGGCGCTCTTCCCGACGCCGGCCATCCCGTCGATCGCGGAGATCACCACCATCCCGGCGTCACTCCCGGCGGATGCCGAGGCCGACAGGGCGAGCAGCTCCTCAAGCTCCCGGGAGCGCCCGGTGAAGACCCGGGTGTCGAAGGGCAGTTGCCGCGGCACCGGATCGGCGACCGTGGCAGGCGACGCCGTGACGGCAGCGCGCGCGGGTCGCGCTGCGGGGCCCGACAGGAGCAGGGCCGGGTCCGCCCTGAGGATCCGGGCGTGCAGGGCCTGCGATGCCGCCGAGGGCTCCACCGCGAGCTCGTCCGCCAGCGTGCGGCGCAGCGCACGGTAGGCGTCCAACGCATCGGCCTGCCGCCCGTCCCGGTAGAGCGCGAGCATGAGCTGCGCCTGGAACGGCTCACGCAGCGGCTGCTCGGCGACCAGCGCGCGCAGCTCGCCCAGGACGTCCCGGTGGTGACCGAGGCTCAGGTCCGCTTCGACCCGGCCCTGAAGGGCCTGGAACCGGGCCTCGTTCAGCTGGTGCACCCGTGGGTGGTCCGCCAGGGCGGGAACGTCGTCGAACGGGCGCCCCCGCCACAGGTCCAGCGCCGCGTGGTACTGCTCGCGGGCGTCCGTCCAGTCCTCGCGCGCGGCGGCGCGCCGCGCGTCGGCGCTGTGCCCCTCGAACAGGTGCAGATCGAGCGTGCCCGCATCCACGCGCAGGCGGTAGCCCGGCGCGACGGCCTCCAGCAACGGCCCTCCGTCACCGAGGCTCTGACGCAGACGGGTGACCTGGTTGTACAGCGACGACACCACTGACGCGGGCTGCTTGCCGTCCCACAGGTACCCGGCGAGTTGATCAGTCGACACGACACTGTTCGCGTGCGCCAGCAGAACCGCCAGAAGTGTCCGCCGCCGCAGTCCGCGCACCGCCACCACGCCGCCCCCGGCCCCCCGCACGTCGATCGGGCCCAACACGCTGAAACGCACCCATACCCCCCGGCACCAGGTTCGAGACGACCACGCACGACAGCCAGATGGTAGTTCCATGACAGGCCGTGTCGACAGGATCACCGCGGCGGGCGGACGAGAACCGCCCGAGCCGCACACTTCGGCCGACACGACATCGAGGGACGACATGAATCTCACTCAGGGCCGGGCGAGGGCCGCCAAGGCGGCGGCTCTCGCGACCATCGCCTGGACGTGCGTGCTGGGGGCGCCCGGCAGCGCCTCGGCCATGGCGCCGGGCACCAACCCGCAGTCCTGGCCCGCGACCTCGTCGCAGTGGATCAACCTGGAGACCGGGAACTGTCTGAGCTCCGACGCCGGCCGCCAGGCCGAGCCAGGAGCCGCTGCCAATGTCAACACCGAGGCCTGCGGCTACGCCGGGATTCCCTACCTCCCCTCCCTCTGGCTGGACCCGTCGCTCGGCCAGACCCTCTACTACGAGATCTTGCGGAGCAGCTGGGACGGCCAGGAAAGCCTGTCGTCGACGAGTGACGACTGCCTGGACAGCAACAACGCCATATCGAATGGCAAGCAGGGCTACGTGTACGTCATCCCGTGCAACTGGAACAACTGGCAGATGTGGTCCGAGATGCCCACGACCGGCGGTCACTGGACCCTGACGAACTACCACACCGGCCTGGCCCTGGACGCCGGCCCCGGCGGCGGGAACGCCGACGGCATCTACGCCAACACCCCCAACGGCAACCCCTGGCAGACCTGGCAGTGACACACCCGGCCTGCCCGGGGAACCCCCTCCGGGCAGGCCGCCTCCCACCCCGAACACCTCGAACACCGACCAGCCCAGGACAAGGACCCATGCCGATGCGCAACGCCGTCACCAAGCTGATCCCCTTGGCCCTCGCCACAGCGGGCCTGGCCGGCGCGCTCACGGCGTGCTCCACACCCCACGCCCCCGCACCGGCCGCGCTCGCCGGCTTCCCATCGGCCCCTCAACCGGACAACCCCGTCGTCTACCGCGACGGCAACACCGAACTGCTCGCCGACGGAAGCCTCGTGCTCCCGCTCGACGGTTATGACGCCTACGCACAACCCACCGACCGGACACTGCTCACCGACGCCCTGACCACCGTCGAGTCCACCTGCATGCAAGCCCACGGCGCACACCTGCCCGCCGGCTACGCCACCATGGACATGCCCAAACCGCTACCACCCCTCACCTACTACGGCGTCACCACCACAGCCCAGGCCCGGACCACCGCATACCGACTGCCCGGCACCGACGACACACGGAACACCACCCAGGCACTCGCCACCACCGCCGACCAGAACGCCTTCTACGGCAACTCCGGCTGCGCCCAGGCCGCACACGCCTCACTCCAGCTCTCCCGGGCCGACAACGCGTTCAACACCGTCCAGGACCTGCGCTCCCAAGCCCTGCTCTCCCTGATCGCCGACCCCGCGCTGAAGACGGCCAACGCCGCCTGGAGCTCCTGCATGAAGACCGCCGGCTACGACTACGCCACCCCCACCGGTCCCGGCCACGACAAGTCCCTGCTCGGCAAAGGCCTGCCCACCCCGCCCGGAAGCTCCCTGCCGCCCGTCTCACCCGACGAGCGCACCGCCGCCCAGACCGACGTCACCTGCAAACAGAAGACCAACTACCTCCAGACCTACGCCACCCTCGCCGCCGAACACCAGAACCGACTCATCGAACAGAACACGCAGAAGCTCCAACAGGCCCTGCACGACTGGCAGACCGTCCTGACCACCGCCCGCACCCACGCCGGCGCGCCGCACGGATCCCCGACCCCCACGCCGTGAGCACCCACTGGTCGTGACCCCCGCCACCAACCTCCGGCCCGCGCCGAGAACTGGCTACCCGTCAGGAAGTGGGACACGATCGGGGGTAGGGTCGGTGGGCCGAGGCTGCGGGAGCTTTTGCCGCCTCGCGCCGAGGAGTTGAGGGTTCCGAGAGAGGCATGCCGACTGTGCGGGGCGACGGGTGTTCGAGGTTCGGGGCGAGTTCGACGGGGGTGGGGTGGTGAAGGCGCTCCAGGAGGGCGATCCCGCGCGGGTCGGGCCGTACGAGCTGGTCGGGGTGCTGGGTTCGGGCGGGATGGGCAAGGTCTACCTGGGGCAGCGCGACGGCGAGCTGGTCGCGGTCAAGGTGATCAACGACGAGCTGGCGCACGACGCCGAGTTCCTCGCCCGGTTCCGCCGCGAGGTGGTCGCGACGCAGGCGGTGTCCGGGCCGTACGTCGCGGCCGTCAAGGACCACGACGTCGAGGCGGAGCAGCCCTGGCTGGCGACCGAGTATGTGCCCGGTCCCTCGCTGCACGCGGTGATCGCCGAGCACGGCCCGCTGGCCGTGGTGCCGGTGCGGGCGTTGGGGATGCGGCTGGCCGAGGCACTGGCCGCGATCCACGGGGCGGGGCTGGTGCACCGGGACGTGAAGCCCGGCAACATCCTGCTGGGCCCGGACGGTCCCCGGCTGATCGACTTCGGGGTCGCGCGCGGTGCGGCGGTGACCACCCTGACCCAGACCGGGGTGCTGCTGGGCACCCCGCAGTTCATGGCACCGGAGCAGTTGCAGGGCAAGGGCCGGGTCGGCCCGGCGGCCGACGTGTTCGCGCTGGGGCTGGTGCTGGCCTTCGCCGCGACCGGTCAGCACCCGTTCGGCCAGACCGACTCCTTCGGGTTCGGCTTCCGGATCGTCTACGAGGAGCCGGACCTCGACGCCGTGCCGGCCGAACTGGTCGAGGCGGTCCGGAGCTGCCTGGTCAAGGACCCCGAGCAGCGGCTGACCACCGAGGCGCTGGCGAGGGCGCTGAACCTGGGCGAGGCGACGCTCGACGTCAGCGGCGTGACCAGTCTGCGCGAGTACGCCGCCCATCCGCCCACCATTCCGGTCGTGCCGCAGGGGCCGAAGAGCGGCCGGCGGGCCCGGCTGCGGCGACCGTGGGTGATCGCCGCGGCGGCCGCGGTGGTGATCACTGTGGCGGTCGCCGCCGTGCTGGGTCTGGACGGGCGGACGCCGGCGGACAACCAGGGCCTGGGATCGCCGAGCGCCAGTCACCCGGGCTCCTCGCTGCCGGCGACTCCCACGGCGGGTTCCTCGGGTGCGAGCGGTTCGCCGTCTTCGGCCGCGCCGTCCTCCTCACCACCGTCCTCCTCGCCGCCGTCGTCGCCGTCGGCCGCACCGTCGAGTGGCGCGCCCTCGCTCGCGCAGACGCCGAGCGGAGCCGCCGCCAGCCCGCCCAAGGGCTCCGGCAGTGTGGGCACCGGAGGGGGATCGGCCCCCGGGACGGGCGGGACCCCGGGCGGCACCGGCGGCAGCGGCACGAGCGCGGGCAACTCCGGCGGCACGCCTGGCGGTACGTCAGGAGGCAACGCCCCGCCCCCGAGCCCGGCTCCGCCGCAGGGCTCCCCGCCACCGGACATGACCCAGTTCAGCTACAAGTTCAACGAGTTCTGCGCCGGCGCGTGCTCGATGCCGCTGACCGTGAGCTGGACTGCCCTGTCGGGCGCGACCCGCTACGACATCCACTACGACAACCAGACCGCGAAGGTGGACACCGTCTACTCGGCGACCGGTACCAGCTACCTGATCAACGGCCCGTTCTCCGGAGACCACATCTGCCTCACGATGCGAGCCGCCAATCAGTACGGGGCCTCGGCCTGGACCCAGACCGGCTGCTTCGACGTGCCGTACTAGGAGGATCCCGTCCGGAACACCGTGACCGTTCCGGTCACCGGGTCGAGCGCGTACACCTTCCCCGTGGTGTTGTTCACGGCCAGCGCGCCGAACTGGGTGGGCGTGCCGAGCGGAGCCTGGGTCAGCAGGGTGCCGCCGTCGGCCACTCCGAGGCCGCCCGGGCCGCCGGCGCCGCTCTGCTGTGCGACGAAGATCCGGTTGAAGTCCTCCAGCACGACGTCCTTGTGCGCCGCGTTGCCGGGGGCGGACGACACTCCGCAGACCTGCGCCTGCCCCGTGACCGTCGTCCCGACGATCCGGTCGACGCGGCCCCCGTTGGTGCCGCAGCTCGTTCCGCCCTCCAGATGGACGTAGACCGCCCCGGCCGCTGGGTTGTAGACCGCGGAGAGGGGAGTGTAGGCCGTTCCCGCCAGGTCGTCGATCGGTGTCGAGCTGCCGTCGACGGGGTTGATGACGATCGTCGTCGCGACGCTCTTCCACGGTCCCTTGGGGTTCGCAGGGTCCGGAACGCACCGCTTGGCGAGGAGGTAGACGAGGTTGCGGACGGGATCGACGGCGATGCCGCCACGGGCGCTGTTGCCGAAGAGGACGTCTCCGGCATTGGTGCCGCAGGCCAACTTCGTCGGGAACTGGGTCACCAGGGTGGCGGCGTGGGTCTGCGAGGAGATGGCGAAGAGGCCGATGCCGGCGAGTGCGCTCGTCCCGGTGCCGAGGTTCCCCTTCGTGAGGTACACGGCGTGGTGGGCGGGGTCGAAGGAGAAGTCCGTACCCACGCTCGCGCCCACGACACCCGCGACGGGCAGGGGGATCGGCGTCGCCGACGTGCTGCCGGCCGCGATGTAGGCGACCGCCGAGGAGCCGATGGTGCCGCCGGCGACGTAGACGTCCCCGTTCTCGGGTGAGACGGCCAGCGCGCTGACGGCCGTGGCGTAGCCACTGACGGGGGTCACGCGGTTGGCGTTGGCCGTGTCGATGATCGCGACGCCGCCGGTACCCGCGACGTAGACCTGGCCCGTGCCGGGGTTGACCGCGATGCGGCTCGGGCTGGACACGGCGCCGGAGACGTCGATCGGAGTGCCGATCGGGGTGTCGGTCTTTCCGTCGATCACGGTCACGGTGTTGCTGCCGGCGGCCACGACGTAGACGCGGTCGGCCTTCTCGTCGACCGCGAGGTCGGCCGGGTTCGTGCCCGCCGGTATCGCGGCCGCTGCGCGCACCGTCGCCGTGGAGGTGTCGTACAGCGAGAACGACGACTTCGCGCCCTGACCGCACTTGTTCTCCGCGCCGACCACCACCACGTTGTAGACCGGATCGCCGGCCAACAGCCCGTCGGCCTTCAGGTCGTCGACCGTCGCGTACTGTCCGTGCTTCGCGCAGTAGGACTCCTCCGCCGTGCGCAGCGTGGCCGCGTCCGCGGCGATCGCGCTCTTGCGGCCGTCGTCGCCGATGCCCCGGACGGAGAACACCACGATGGCGGAGAGGACGCCGAGGATCACGACGACCACGAGCAACTCGACGAGGGTGAAGCCGTCCTGGCCTCTGGTGCGCAGTGCGGACGGGCGGTGGTCCGGTGTCATGGCGGTCGGGGCTTCCTTCGATCGATGGGTCACATTCAGCCCGGGCGCGGGCGCGGGCGCGGGCGCGGGCACGCGCGCGAGCCTTCGCCGCGTCACGGTGCTCCCCGCCGCACGGGCTTGACGTCCTTCGGTCCCGGCAGGTTCGGGCACGCGATGCCCTTCCTGCCGGGGTCCAGGTGGTTCGGGTCGGCCGGATCGAAACGCAGGACGGCCTGCGCGTCGGCCTGGCTCGCGAAGTCCGAGCAGTCGTAGGCGTCATTGCCGTAGCGCAGGAAGTAGCGTGGATCGAAGGGCTGTTCCGGTTTCGGGCAGCGCGCGCTGCGGTTGTCGCCGGGGCCGCAGCCGGCCCGCTGCGCGAGGTCGGCCACCGGTGTGGTGTCGCGCGGTCCCGGCAGTTCGCGACAGGCGACGCCGCCGCCGTCGTCCAGGTGGTTCGGATCGCCGGGGTTGGCCCGCAGCACCGCCTGGGCATCCGCCTGGCTGGCGAAGTTGATGCACTGGAAGGCGTCGCCGTGGGTGGTGTACTGCTTCGCGTCGAACTGCTTGCCGTGCGGGCAGAGCGCACTGCGCTGGGTGCCCGGCGTGCACCACGCGGGGTCGGACTTGCGGGCCTGGGCGGCCGGGTCCGACCCGCCGCCCGCGAGCGCCACGACGACCAGGGCCACTGCGGCCAGCGCGACAACCACCGCACCCCATTTGGCCGTTCGCGAACGCGACAGTCTGCTCAACAGTGCCATACCCCGCCTCTGCCCATGTGCCGCCAGCCCCTTCCGTGCGCGTGGCAGCGCACCGACGGCGCTCGGCCGCCGGCGTCGCTGCAGGCTGGATACGTGCATTACATCCATGCCCGACTCGGTTGTCAATCATTGACTACCGGGCGCCCATCTGAGCACCATCTAGGCATGTGCGGCACCGTCATGCCGGGAAGCCTGGTAGATGCCATGGCATTTGGGACATTGTCTGATCCCACCAACAGCACGCCCGTGCGACGGCCGCCGCCCCCGGATCGACGAGGAGTAGCAGATGCAACAGAGGTCGAGGCCCACGTGGAACGCCCGGAACGCGGCCCGCACCGCGGTGCGCCGGATGCGGACGGCGTTCGCGGCGGGCGCCCTCGCGACGGCGCTGATCGCCGTCGCGTCACCGGCGGCGTTCGCCACCACGGACGCGCAGGTCGGCATCGCGAACAACATGTACCCGGCGGCGAAGGACATGAAGAGCACGATCGAGTCGCTGGAGTCGTTCACGGCCTTCACGGCGAACGCCTCGTCGCAGGCCGGCGGGTACTGGAACAACCAGTCGGTCGACACGTCGACGATGCGCGGGATCACCTCGGGCAGCCTGCGCCAGCAGCTGAAGAGCGCGGGCCCGTACACCACGTGTGATCCGTCGTCATCGAACAACTGCGCCAACGGGCCGCTGAACATCGACGCGTTCCTGTCCGCGGACGAGACCAACGCGAACGCGGTGATCCCGACCTCGGACGGCGGGACGTGCACGGCGAGCGCGAGCGTCGAGTGCAACGGCACGATCTCCAGCCTGCATGCGGTGGCCGTCGGGCACCTGGCGATCTACAGCTGCAGCGGCAGCTGGGCGGGCTCGACCGGCGGTGCCGACCCGTCCAACGGCGCGACCCCGCCGCTGGCGTTCGGCGCGGACGCCAACGGCAGCGGCAACGGCAAGCCGCAGTCGCCCCGTTGTGACGCGTCCCCGATCTCCGGCGGCGCCCCCACGACCATGTCGGGGGTGGTGAGCTGGCTCGCGACGAGCGGCAACCGGATCGCGATCGCCGACCCGGCCTCCGCGCCGTTCGGTGCGGCGTCCGAGCAGGCGCTGATCCAGGCCGGGTTCTCCTGGGTCGCGAGCGGCGCGGGTCAGAACGTGTTCACCGGGAGCGCGTGCGACAGTGCCGGCACGGCCTGCAAGGTGCGCCTGGAGTCCGGGATCAGCCAGGTGCGCGGCGCGGTCACGGCGAACGCCGGCGGGAACACCCAGCTGGGCCTGGTCGCGAAGTCCAACATCATGAACGTGACCTGGACGTCGAGTTCGCTGAACGGCACCACGGGCAACGACCCCAACACCTGGACCGACGTGGACCCGAGCGCGTACTCCGGCTACGGGGACATCGACCAGTACGGCGTCGCCCTGACCGGTGGCAACACCGGTGCGGCGGCCGCCTGGGACGACCTGTTCAACACCAAGTGGGACAACAACAGCACCATCCAGTCGACCCTCGCCGCCTACGGCTTCTAGGCGAACCGGCGAGCACCGGTCAACGGGCCGCGGGGTCCGATGAGACGCCCAGCTGCGGCGAGGGCCCGGCGATCGCGGTGACGCGATCGCCGGGCCCGTCTCGCCGACGCTCTGTCGAGCACGGCCCACGGCTGCCGGCTGTGCTGCCGGAGGTCCGGGTGGGGGCTGGTGCTGCGGCGTCGGGGTGCGGTCCGTCGTGGTCGTTCCGGCGGCTGCCGGTCGGATTGCATCGTCGCGCGCGGGGCGGCGGGATGGTTGCCGAGGAAGGACGACCACGAGCGTGGGGTCAGCCGGTCTTGGCGGCCCCCTGCACCGAGTCGACCTCGGCGGCGTCGAGGAACCGGCGGGCGGCGCGGACGTGTTCCAGCCGCCAGGCGTAGATCGCGCGGGCGAGGTGGTCGCCGGCGGCGTCCTCCTTGGCGCGCAGCGACTCCTCGATCTCGTCGATGACGACCCGCTGACGCTCGATCAGGCGGGCCGGGCTGGCCTCGCGGCGCTGGAGCAGCAGCAGCTTGCAGGTGAGGTCGGCGCGGACGTCGAACAGCTCGGTCACGGGTTCGCCGAGCCACCGGGTGACCGTCGCCTTCGCCGCGCGGGTGGCGGCGTAGACCATGCGCTGCGGTCCGCGGTTGCCCTCCTCGGCGCCGACCGGCGTGATCAGTCCGCGCTCGACCAGCCGGGTGATCGACCGGTAGACCATGGGCCGCGAGATGTACCAGAACTCGCCGATTTCCGCACCCTCCGCGGTCAGGGTGGCGATGGCGAAGCCGTGGCTGGGCCCTTCGGCGATGAGCGCGAGCACAATCCACTCGGCCAGCGGGAGATCAAGTTCCTTCATGGTGACAAGGGTAAGGACGGCCCTGACCGCGACCGATACCCGTCGCCGGAACAACCGGGCGCGGGGCTCGATTCTCATCCTCCGGGGCCGGATTCTCATGATCCGTGCCGGACCGCGGTGAGCGGCGCACCCGTCGCGTACGGGTCGCTCAGACTCTCGTACCAGTGGACGACGGGAGCGCCGACGAGGAGGGCGGCGATGGCTCCGGCGGCGAGGAACAGCCCGAACGGGAGCCGGGTGTGACGGGTGGCCCGCCCCGAGGCCATGAGCGCGACGCCCACCAGCAGGCCGACGGCACTGCCGGCCACCAGCGCGAGGACGAGGTACCACGGGCCGAGCCAGCCCAGCCCGGTGCCGAGCAGCCCGGCCAGGCGCACGTCGCCGAAGCCGAGCCAGGCGGGCCGCACCCAGTGCAGGGCGAAGAACGCGGCGAAGGCCCCGGCGCCGCAGACCGCGGTCGTGCCGAGCCGCTGCCACTGACCGGTGGCCGTCGCGGCCGCGAGCAGGCAGGCGGCGGTGAGGCCGAGCGTCGGGTAGATCAGCCGCCGGGGGAGCAGGAGGTGCTCGGCGTCGCAGGTGGCCAGGGCCAGTAGCCCGGCGGTGAAGACCAGTTCGGCCGGCAGGGTTTCCGAGCGGCCGAAGCGCAGCGCCTCGGCGGCGAACAGGATCGCGGTGAGCGCTTCGAGGAGCGGGTAGCGCGCGGGGATCGGCAGCCGGCAGGAGCGGCAGCGCCGGCCCAGCAGGAACCAGGACAGGACGGGGATGTTGTCGCGGGCCGCGATCGGCGCGGCGCACCGCGGGCAGGCGGAGCGGGGCCGCACGACGGAGCGGCCGGCCGGCACCCGGGAGGCGGCGACGTTGAGGAACGACCCCACCGCCAGCCCCAACAGACCGATGATCAGGACGAGGGTGGGTGGCATGGGTGCGAGGGTGCCGTTCCGTGCGGGCCGGTCGACGCCGGCGTGGTGCGAGTGGTCCGGTCAGTGCGCCGGTTCGCCAGGCGGCGGTTCTGCTGCCACCTGGCGAACTCGACCGTCCGACGACCGCTGGTCGGTCAGGTCCGGTGCGGACGCTGCCGGATCAGCTGCAGGGGTTCGCCGGGCTGCCGGCGGGCGGGGTGGTCGGCGTGATGGCGTACGTGGTGCCACTCGGGTTGGCGTCGTACCAGGTGGAGGCGGTGGACAGGAATCCACCGCTGACCAGCTCCGCCATGGTGGCGTACGTGCTGTGCCCGTTGGCGAAGTACGCCTCCTCCGCGGTCTGGATCGTGGCCTTGTCGGTCTTGCAGGCCGCGCTCTGGCCCTTGTCGTTGATGCCGCGGACGGAGAACACGACGATGGCGGACAGGATGCCGAGGATCACGACGACGACGAGGAGCTCGACCAGGGTGAAGCCGGCTTCCGCCGTCCCGTTCCGCGCACGCATTCGCCGGCGCAACGTGCCTTGCAGGTTTGTGAACATCTCTCTCCATCTACGGCGATCGGTGCAAGCAGCGTCGGGAGATAGTTACTGCTTGAGTAATCAGCGGCAGACTACTTAGCGGGCAGTGCACCTGCAAGGGGTGATTCCGACGAGCAGTGCCGAATTCGGGAGAGTCGACGGCGCGTTGGATTGATGTAGTATCCCGCTGACTAATCAGCGGCTGACATTACGTGGGGGTGGGTTCCTTGGCCGAACGACGGCTGCTCCGGCGTCGCGCGGCGACGACCGGTCCTGCGGGTGGGACGACCGGCCCGGCGGGCGGGGACGGCACCCCGCCCGACGCGGAGCGGGGCCCCGCGCAGTCCCCGCCCGCAGAGCGGCGGACGGGGCCGCGCATCGGGGAACTGCTGGTGCAGCGCGGGCTGCTCACCCCGGCGCAGGCGGACGAGGCGCTCCTGCAGCAGTCTGCGTCGGGCAAGCGACTCGGCGCCCTGCTGGTCGAACTCGGCATGGTCGACGAGCGGTCGCTGATCGAGGCGCTGTCGGTTCAACTCGGCGTCCCGGTTGCGGACTTGCGGCAGAGCGAACCCGATCCCGAGGCGGCCGCCCGGGTGCCCGAGGCGCTGGCCCGCTCGCTGGGCGTCGTCGCGGTGCGGCGGGCCGAGGGCACGCTGCTGATCGCGGCGGGCGACCCGGCCGACCCCCGGGTGCTCGACGAGGTCGGCCGGGCTGTCGCGCCGGACCGGGTGCGGCTGGCGATCGCGGCACCCGCGGACATCCGGCGGTCGATCGACAGCACCTACCGGGCGCTGGCCGGCGTCAGCAGCCTGGTCGAGGCGTTCGAGGCGACCGAGACCGGCCGCGACGCCAACTCCGGTGCCAGGGTGGTGAGCGAGGACGCGCCGGTCGTCCACCTGGTCAACCTGATGCTGACCCAGGGCCTGCGCGACCGGGCCTCGGACATCCACGTCGAGCCGCACGGCGACCGGGTCCGGGTCCGGTACCGCATCGACGGCGCGCTGCACGACGTGCTGAGCCTGCCGCAGGCCATGGGCCCGTCGCTGGTCAGCCGGATCAAGATCATGGCCAACATGAACATCGTGGACCGGCGCCGTCCGCAGGACGGGCAGATCGCCACCGAGGTCGACGGCAGGTCGCTCGACATCCGGGTCGCGACCAGCCCCACCATCTGGGGCGAGAAGGCCGTGCTGCGGCTGCTGGACAGCAACCGCACGCTGCTGCGGCTGGGCGAGCTCGGCATGCCCGCCGCGACCCACGAACGGTTCTCCGCCCTGCTGCGCTCCCCGTACGGCATGGTCGCCTGCGCCGGGCCGACCGGCAGCGGCAAGACGACCACCCTCTACGCCACGCTCGGCGAGCTGAACCAGAGCGAGCGCAACATCACCACCATCGAGGACCCGGTGGAGTACGTCGTCCCGTCGGTCAACCAGATCCAGATCAACGAGCAGGCGGGCATCTCCTTCGCCACCGGGCTGCGCTCGATCCTGCGGCAGGACCCCGACGTGATCCTGGTCGGCGAGATCCGGGACGCCGAGACGGCGCGGATCGCCGTCGAGTCCGCGCTCACCGGCCACTTCGTGCTGTCGTCGATCCACGCCGCCGACGCCTGCTCCGCGCTGCACCGGTTCGCCGACATGGGCATCGAGCCGTTCCTGATCACCTCCACGGTCGCCGGGGTGGTCAGCCAGCGACTGGTGCGGCGGATCTGCGACCAGTGCCGCGAGCCCTACCGGCCCGGCGTGGACGAACTCGCCTTCTTCGCCAAGGCCGGCGGCTCGACCGACACCCGGTTCTGGCAGGGCCGGGGCTGCAACTTCTGCTCCCGCACCGGCTACCAGGAGCGGATCGGCGTCTTCGAACTGCTCGTGATGAGCGACGCGGTCAAGCGGCTGCTCGTCGAGAACGCGCCGATCGACAGCCTGCGCAAGGCCGCCCGCGAGCAGCACATGGACAGCCTGCTGGACGGCGGCGTCCAACTGGTCGAGGAGGGCGTCACCACCATCACCGAGATCATGTCCAGCGTCTACGTGGCGTAGCCGGCTCGGACGAAGCCAACCTCTCACCCCGGAACCAGGAGGGCACCGGCATGGCCACCTTCAAGTACGTCGCGTCCGGCCCGGACGGGAAGCGGGCCACCGGCGTGCTCAAGGGCTCCAGTGTCGACGGCGTCCGCGACAGCCTGACCCGGCAGGGCTACGACGTGCGGTCGGTCAAGGCCGCCGGCCGCAACCTGCTGCAGCTCGAACTCACCGCGGAGAAGGTCGACCTGGTCGAGCTGAGCAACTTCTCCCGCCAGATGGCCGCCTTCATCAAGGCCGGCGTGCCCATCCTGGACGCGCTGGAGATCATCCGCGCCGAGACCAGGGACAAGAAGCTGGGCCGGGTGCTCGTCGACGTGATGGACTCGCTGCGCTTCGGCGAGGGCTTCGCCGCCGCGATGGCCGCCCACCGCAAGGCGCTGCCGCCGTTCTACGTCTCGGTTCTCCGCTCGGCCGAGGCGACCGGCGAACTCGACGTGGTGATGGCCCAGTTGGCCCGCTACATCGAGCGCGACGTGGAGGGGCGGCGCGGCATCCGCTCCGCGCTGACCTATCCGCTCCTGGTGATGGGTCTGGCGGTTGCCGTCGTCCTGGTGCTCGTCATCTTCGTGCTGCCCCGTTTCAAGGTGTTCTTCGCGTCCTTCCACGCGAAACTGCCGCTGCCGACCCGGATCCTGCTGGGCTTCACCGACTTCGTCGCGGCCTGGTACCCGGTCATCGCCGGTGCGCTCGTCGTGCTCGTCGCGGCACTGCTCGCGGCCCTGCGGACCGAGCGGGGACGAGCCCTGCGCGACCGCCTCCTGCTGGCGACTCCGGTGCTCGGCGACGTGGTCCGCTTCATGGTCATCGAACGGTTCTGCCGCATCCTGACGTCGATGATCAAGGCCGGAGTGCCCATCCCGGAGGCGCTCGGCCTGGCCGGCGCGGGCGCGAACAACCTGGTGTACGAGCGGTCCATCGGGGCGGCCCGCACCGAGATGCTCGAAGGCGGCGGCATCTCCCGGCCGATCGCCCGCACCAGGCTGTTCCCCGGCGCCGTCACCCAGATGATGCGCGTGGGGGAGGAGACCGGGACCCTCGACGAACAGCTGGAGAACGTGTCGGACTTCTACGAGAAGGAACTGCAGCACAAACTCAAACGGCTGACCAGCCTGTTCGAACCCATCGTGGTGATCATGGTCGGGGTCGTCGTGGGATTCGTGGCCGTCGCCCTCCTCTCGGCGATCTACGGCGTCTACAGCCAGGTCAACGTCCAGTGACCAACCCGGAACACCGCCGGCGCAGCCGCGGCGAGGAGGGCGAGACCCTGATCGAGGTCCTCGTCGCCGTGGTGCTCATGGGCGTCGCCTTCGTCGCCATCCTCGGCGGCATGGGCACCGCGATCATCAGCTCGGCCACGCAGCAGAAGGTGACCAGTGCCGACTCGATCATCCGCAGCGCCGCCGAGACGGTCGTCAGCGACCAGTACGCGTCCTGCGCCGTGACCTACGGGACGCCGGCGCCGCCGGCCGGGTTCACCGTGACCGTCGAGGTCGACTACTGGGACGGGGCGGGCACGTTCGGCCGCCCCTGCCCGGCGGCCGACACCGGAGTGCAGAAGGTGACGCTCACCGTGCACTCGACCGGCCCGCACCCCGTCCGGGACACCACGCTCGAAGTGATCAAGCGGGAGGTGGTGCCGTCATGACGACGCGACAGCCGACCGGGCGCTCGGAGTCCGGGTTCACCCTGACCGAGCTGCTGGTCACCATCGTCATCGTGGGCATCATCGCGACCCTGCTGCCGAAGGCGATCATCCTCGGACTCCGGTTCACCGCAGGCACCCAGCAGCGGGTGGCCGCCACCAGCGCCACGGGCGCGCTCAACCGCTACTTCTACGGCGACGTGCAGAGCGCGGACGCGGTCACGACCGCCCCCGGCTGCGGCATCGCCGGCCCGATCGTCCACCTGAGCCGGGCCGGCGACGACGTCGTCTACACCTACGACCCACCGACCGGCGCCCTCGACCGGGTCACGTGCGCCGACGGACGCGTCGTCAGCACGCTGCTGGGCCGGTTCGACAGCGCCACCGCGACCCCTCCGGTGACGCTGACCTGCGGTGCCGAGACCTCGTGCACCTCGCCCATGGAGGTAACACTGACCGTGCGGAGCGACCCCGCCACGCCCCCGACGACCCTCACCGCCGTCCGACGATCGAGCGCGTCATGACCGGCCGTCAGGGTCCGCGCCGCCCGGGTCCGCGGCTCCTCCGCCGCGACGACGATCAGGGCGCGACCTTGATCCTCGCCCTGGCCTTCGTCGTCGTCTTCAGCCTGATCGCCGTGTCGCTGCTGTCCTTCACCGGCACCTCGCTGAAAGCCGCGAGCGTGTACGTCGACCAGGGCAAGCGGGCCTACAGCGCGGACGGCGCCACCCAGCTCGCCATCGCGAACTTCGCGCAGGGCAACCCGTGCGCCGACTACACCGCGCCGCCGATCAACGGCCGGCAGATGACCGTTCACTGCGACCCCCTCAACGCGTCCCCCAGCACCGCCCGCGCGACCCAACCGCAGGACGCGCTGCGCAGCCTGGGCCAGGCGGCCGACGACGGCATCAACGTGACCACGCAGGGCCTGCGCGTGCAGGGCAGCGTGTTCTCCCGCACGAACATCACCGCCGGCGTCGGCGCCTCGATGGTGGTGACGGGCGACGTGTCCGCCGTCGGAAACTGCTCCGCCGCCGTGTCCCGGGCCCAACTGCCCCCGAGCCAGCCGCCCTACGTGCACGACTGCGCCAACGACACCCCGCCGGCCCCCGCCGACGCGGTCGTGGGCGCCGACCCCGACTACACCCCGCCCGTCACGGCCGTTCCGGTCCGGCGCACGGTGCCCGCGTGCCCCGGCCCCGGCTCCTGGCTGGTGCGGCTGCAGCCCGGCTACTACGACGACGCCCGCGCCCTCACCCGGCTCACCGGCGGCGACTGCCCCGGCGCCGTCGTGTGGCTGCAACCGGGCCTCTACTACTTCGACTTCACCTTCACCGGCGGCACCGCGGTCTGGACGGTCACCGATCCCACGGTCAGCGTGGTCGGCGGCACGCCGGCCGGCTGGGACCCCGGGGCCCCCGCCCGCCCGACCGTCCCCGACCCGGGCGGCTGCGACCGGACCCGGCCCGAGGGCGTCGAGGTCATGATGGGCGGCGGCAGCCGGTTCCAGGTCGACCGCGGACACGCCGAACTGTGCGCCCCGGTGGCTCCGGACGCGCAGCAGGTGGCGGTGTACGGGGTCCAACCCCCGAAGCCGTCGCACACGCTGAAGCCGACGGCGGTGGTCACGGACACCGGCTTCGCCAACCCGACCCACGCCCTGACCAGCGGCGAACAGCCGAGCCTGCCCGGGTGTTCGCCGCCGTCGGGCACCACGGGCTGCACGGCCGATGCCGTCCTCGGCCCGACGGACCGTCAGCCGGCCTCGATCCAGCTCGCCGGCTTCACCCCGCAGGTGCCGCCCGGCTCGGTCATCACCGGCGCGACCCTGGGCGTCAGGCACGAGGACGACGGCGACCTGACGACCCCCGGCGCGCTGACGGTCACCACCGCCGTCGGCAAGGACACCTGCCGCACCGTCAGCCCGTCCCGGCACCCGGCGCTCGCCACGGACCCGCCGATCGACCTGCTGGCCGCGTGCGGACTCACCGACCCGACCCGGCTCGCCGACCTGACGGTGACCTACTCCGCCGCCCTGGACGCCAACGGCAGCACCGCCACGGAACGCCTGGACGGCATCTGGCTGGAGGTCGCCTACCGCACGCCGACCACGTTCAAGCCGACCGCCGTGGCCGCCTCCACCGGCTTCACCGATCCCGGCAACGCCCTGGAGATCGGCGAGCAGCCGACCCCGTCGGTGGCCCGCGCCGACCTGGGCCCGGCGGCCCCGTCCGCGTCGATCACCCTGGCCGGCTACGGCCGGCCACCCCTGCCGGCGGGGTCGACGATCGACTCCGCCGTGCTGCGGGTCGCCCACCAGGAGACCGGCGGCGTGGCGGCGCCCCGCATCACCGTCACCCCCGCGGGCGGCGGCGGCAGGTGCGCCAACCTGCCGCTCACCGCACGGACCGACCTGGGTGACGACCGCGTCGACCTGAAGGCGTGCGGCATCACCGACCCCGCGCAGCTGTCCGGCCTGACCGCGACCTACGCCGCCGGACCGACCCCGGGTGGCACCGGGGGCGCCGCCTCCCTGGACGGTATGTGGCTCGAAGTCGTCTACGACCCGCCGCCACCCCGGCCGGCCACGACCGCGGAGTCGACGACGTTCACCTCCCCGGCCAACGCCGAGGCGATCGACGGTTCCGCCACGGCCCGCGCCGCACTCAGCCCGACCACACCGACCGCCACCATCGACCTCGGCGGCTTCGGCACCCCCGCGGCGGCGCCCGGATCGGTCCTGGACACCGCCCTGCTGCACGTCGCGCACCGCGACGATCCCGGGGCGGCCGCCGGACCGCCGCCGACGGTCGCGGTCACCCTGTCCGGGCCGGGCCTACCGCACCCGTGCACCACCCCGCTGAACCTCCCCGCGCACCAGGGCGCCCTGGGCACCGACACCCTGGACCTGGTCGCCGCCTGCGGGCTGACCGACGCCGCCCAGCTGACCGGCCTGGCCGTCACCTACACCGCCACCCTCGGCGCCGGCAGCACCACCGCCACCGACCAACTCGACGGCGTCGCCCTGGACCTGGCCTGGCGACCCCCGATCGCGGTACGGCCCAGCACCGCGATCAGCACCGCCACGCCCACCGCCGCCGCGTTCACCACCCCGGGGAACGCGCAGGCGATCGACGGCACCAGCGCGACCGCCACGCTCGCCGCGGCCACCCCGTCCGCCTCGATCCGGCTCGGCGGGTTCACGATGCTGCCGCTGCCGGCCGGGGCGGTGATCGACAAGGCCGTGCTGCGCGTGTCGCACCAGGACGACGACACCACCCCGGCCCCGGCCCCGGCCGCGCCCTCGCCGCCGACGGCTGTGCTGACCGTCTCCGGCACCGGTACCGCCTGCGACGCGGACCACCCCCTGACCACCCGTCAAGGGGCACTCGGCGTTGACGAGGTCGACCTCGGCGCCTGCGGGGTGACGACGGACGACCAGCTCTCCGGGCTCGCCGTCGACTACGCGGCGAAGCTGGGCACGGGCAGCACCGACGCCGTCGACCGGCTCGACGGCGTCGAGCTCGACATCGTCTTCCGAGCCCCCTCCATCGAGCCCCTGTCCGGCTGCCTCACCGCGGGCAGCGGCTGCGCGGTGCTCAAGTCGACCGATACCGCCGACACGGCCACCGACCACAGCCGCCTGACGGTCAACGGCACCGTCTACACCCCGACCGCCGCCGTCGACCTGTCGATGAGTCAGGTCGGCTCGCAGGTCGTCACCCGCGGCATCATCGCCCGGACCATCGACCTCGGCATCGGCGCGGCCCCCGGATACCTCCGCCCGGTGATCGGAATCCCGCCGGAGCCGGTGCAGTTCACCACCTATCCGGCCGCGAGCGCGACACCGGAGTCGGCCACCGCGGTCACCGGGTTCACGCCCCCGGCCCCCGGTGCGCCCGTCGACGTCACGGACGCCGCCGTCCCCGGGGGCGGCCGGGCCTCCCTCACGCTCGGCGGCTACACCCAGCAGGCACCGGCCACGACCGGACCGCTCGACCACGTCGCCCTCCAGGTGGCGCACCAGGAGAGCGGCGCCGCGGCATCGGTGAGCGTGTCGGTGGACTTCGCCGGCAGCACCTGCACCGGCGTCGACTACGCACTGGCCCTGCCGGTCCGCCCCGGAGCGAACGGCCCGGTGACCGACCGGATCGACCTGGCACCGTGCGGTCTGACCCAGGCCGCCCAACTGGCCGGGCTGACCGTGACCTGCACCGTCACCGCCGGGAGCGGCGGCGCGACCGAACACCTCGGCGGCACCCGGATCGACCTGCTGTCCGGCCCGCTCCTCCAGGCCGCCGTGTCCTTCGACGGCCACGCCGCCACCGTCAAGCAGTGGAAGGTCCTGCCATGAGCGAGCACACCACCCCGTCCGGACCGGGTCCCGCGATGATCGACCACCTGCTCGGCGAACTCTGGGAGCGGGGCGGCAGCGACCTGCTGCTCACTGCTGGATCGGCGCCGTTCCTGCGCGTCGACGGCGCCCTGCGAGCGGTGGAGGGAGCCGCGCTGACCGAGCCCGAGGTCGACCGCCTGGTGACCGGGGTCCTGGGCGGGGAACTCACCGACCGGTTCCGCCGGGAGAAGCAGGTCGACTTCGCGTTCAGCTGGGGGGAACGCGCCCGGCTGCGCGGGAACGCCTTCGTGCAGCGCGGCGCCTCAGCCCTGGCGCTGCGGGTCATCCCGTTCGACGTCCCGTCAGCCGAACAGCTCGGGCTGCCCCCGGTCGTCACCGGGTGGGCGGGCCTGCCGCGCGGGTTCGTGCTGGTCACCGGGCCGACCGGGTCGGGGAAGTCGACCAGCCTGGCGGCGCTCCTCGACCACGTCAACACCCACCGGTCGGTGCACATCCTCACCATCGAGGACCCGATCGAGTACCTGCACCGCCACAAGCGCTCGGCGGTCAACCAGCGCGAGGTCGGCACCGACACCGACTCCTTCCCCGCCGCCCTGCGCTCGGCCCTGCGCGAGGACCCCGACGTCCTGCTCCTCGGCGAGATGCGCGACCCGGAGAGCATCTCCGCGGCCCTGACCATCGCCGAGACCGGCCACCTGGTGCTCGCCACCCTGCACACCAACGACACGGCGCAGACCCTGGACCGCATCGTCGACGTCTTCCCGGCCGACCAACAGCCCCAGATCCGGCTGCAACTGGCGCACACCTTGGTCGGCATCCTCAACCAGACCCTCGTCCCCCGGATCGGCGGCGGCCGGGCAGCCGCCTTCGAGGTACTGGTCGGCACCCCGGCGATCCGCAACCTGATCCGCGAGGGCAAGACCCGCCAGATCCGCAACATGATCTCGACCGGCCACCGCGACGGCATGCAGACCCTGGAGACCAGCCTCAACGCCCTCCTCGCGGCAGGCACCGTCAGCTACGACGAGGCCGTCCGGCACACGGCCCACCCGGAGGACATCCAGCGGCCGCACACCCCGGCCGGCCGCGCCTGACCGGGGATCAGCCGAAGAACGGGTCGTCCTGTAGGTTCTCAACTCCGATGTCATGCGAGTGACCGCGCGGCCAGCCGCTTGGAGCCGTTCTCAAACGGATGACATGGCTCCGGATTCTCGGTGCTGTGACAGGTCCTCGCGCCTGCGGTGCCGTCTCTCGATGCGGTCGGCCGGCGCTCGCAGGGCGGGTGAGGTCAGTGCCAGGTCGCGGTTGTCGCGCCCGGCGAGCATGTGGTCGAGCCAGCGCTCGTACCAGGCCAGGAAGTCCATGGCCGATGAGACGTTGGGGCCCCAGAAGCCGTCGGCGTTTCCGGTGACAACTCGGCCTGCCAGGGGACCTGTGATGCCGAGAAGCACCAGGTCGGAGCACCCCGCCTCGATGATGTGCAGAAACAGGTCACTTCGGTGCGGCGAGCTGGCGGCGAACGTGAAACCCCGAAGGCGGCTGGGCTCGTCTCGGGGGTCCATCGTGAACAGCCGACATGACTGCAGCGGCAGCAGACCGTAGAAGGGCGATGCTCCGCCCCCGCCCAGCCTGGTCAGGAAGCTGCGGTAGGAATCGGGCAGTTCGATGTGGTGTTCGGCCTCGAACTCGAAGACCTTCGCGGCCGGCAACGGGGGTTCGAGGCGGAACCCGTGCTTCTCTTCACCGAAGGAGTAGCTTCGCAGCGCGGCGTAGGGCACCTTGGCCAGCTTGCGTCGGATGCGGACGATCCGGGAGTCCATGCGAACTCTTCTCTCTGTCTTCCCGCAAACTACCTGCCCACCGGCACTGGTGTCACCAGTGTGATCGGCTACCCGTAAGCCAGTTGTGCCCGGCGTCATGCGTTTGGGTCCAGGCGACCGGCATGAGCGCTGAACTGCGATCCGAGGCCGGATGGGACGGCCCCCACTATCGTGTCCGAACCGGTGGCCGAGGCGCCAACGCCGGACCTGAGACAACGTCACCCGAACAAGTGACGGCAGTGGCCAGCGATTTTCAATCCCGTGTCAGATCGGCCAGTCACATGACATCGCGACTGAGAAAATGACACGGGATTTGAGAACCTACACGTCCACGACGCGGACCCACCCGCCGTCCGGCTGGCGTCGGAGGACCCCCGTGGTGGTGGAGACCACCGGCGCGGGGCCGGCGCCGGTCAGGGTGGCGGTGTTCGACACCAGGGCGATGTCGTCCACCTGTCGGATGTCGCGCAGTTCGAGCGTGAGGCGGGCGCCGCTGTCGATCAGCTGTTGCAGGGCCTGCCGGATGGCCCCGGTGCCCACCAGGTGGGCACCGGGGGTGAGGGCGAAGTGCGCGTGCGGCTCGTACAGCGACACCAGCCCCTCGATGTCACCCGCCTCCAGGTACTCCATGAACATGGCCCCCACCTGCTCGGGCGTCTGCGCACGGCGCCGGGTGGTGGCACCGACGGGCTTGTCGCCCCAGCCCGCTACGGCGAGCAGGTCGTACCAGGTGGGCTGAGCGCCATGGGGCAGATGATGGCGCAACAGCGCTCCCGGGAAGGTCAGCGGAGACGCCTTCTGCGGCTTGGAGTCGGCCTGGATGACGATGGCGTCGCTCAGCGCGTAGCCGAGGTCCAGGCGGGGGAGCAGGGCGTGTACGTCGTCGGCGAGTCCGGCCGGGAGGCTCTCGCGCTGGACGCCGAGGATGTCGGTGCCGATGCCCTCCTGCGCCAGCCGCACCTCTGGGCCCTTGCGCCCGGCGATGCCGTCGGAGGTGTGCAGCGCGATGGCGTCCCAGGCGATGGCGATGCGCCGTTCCTCGACACCGCGTGAGCGCAGGAACGCCGCGGCGGTGTCGGCGCCGTCGACCTCGAAGCGCTGGTCGCCGTTGCCGTCCTCGCTGAGCCCGATGTCGTGCAGGACGCAGCTGAGGAACAGCAGTTCGTCGTCGTAGTCGGTACCCGGGTGCAGCCCTTGGCGCCGGGCGTGGGCGCGGGCGAAGACGTAGCTGCGGACGCTGTGGAAGAAGACGAAGTCGGGCGTGGCCCGCTCCGCGTAGGCGTAGGCGTCCCGGGACAGGCCAGTGTCCGGGAGGCGGAGCCGCTCGAAGACGGGCAGGGGCGCGTCGGTGGTGGTCACGGCAGCTCTCTCGTCGGGACGCTGATCGCCGTGGCCCGGGCGCGAGCTCTATCGATCGCGGCCCGGGCCGCATCCAGCTTGGTGCTCATGGCAGTTGCCCCTGTCTCCGGTCGGTAACGGTGCCCGGTCATGAGATGACCGTAGGCGCGCACGGGGCGAGGGAGTCAGTGGCACGCGTGCCATACAGAGATAGGATCGTGCCATGAGAGCCCGCAGCTCCGGCGGCCGCCACCACGTGGTCGTGGTGGCGCTCGAGAACGTCCTCGCCCTCGACATCGGGATTCCGCTGCAGGTCTTCGGAAGCTGGCCGGACGGGCCGTACTCGATGACGGTGTGCACGGAACGGCCCGGCCTGGTGCCGATGCACGGCGGCCCGGCGTTGTCCGTCGCCGACGGGCTGGACGCCCTTCAGGCTGCGGACACCGTGATCGTCCCGGGATACCTGGAGCCCGACCCACCCTCCGCCGCGGTCACCGCCGCACTCGCGCAGGCGGCAGCGCGCGGGAGCCGGATGGTGTCCATCTGCTCGGGGGCGTTCGCCCTGGCCGCCGCCGGCCTGCTCGACGGCCGCCGGGCCACCACGCACTGGCGCTACGCCGCGGCGCTGGCCGGCCAGTACCCGCAGGTGACTGTGCGGCCGCAGGAGCTGTACATCGATGAGGGCCAGGTACTGACCTCAGGCGGAGTCGCCGCGGGCCTCGACCTGTCGCTGCACCTCATCCGCCGCGATCACGGTGCCCGCCTGGCGAACCAGCGGGCCCGCTTGCTGGTCACCGCCCCCCACCGGACTGGCGGGCAGGCCCAGTTCGCCGACCCGCCGGTGGCCCCGGACGCCTCCGGTGTGACGATGCCGGTGTACGAGTGGGCCCTGCGTCACCTGGACCAGCCGCTCACCGTCGACCAGTTGGCGCGCGAGGCCGGCATGTCCCGCCGCACGCTCATCCGGCACTTCCACTCCGACACCGGCCGCCCACCCATGGGTTGGCTGCTCGACGCACGACTCGGCCTCGCACGGGAACTCCTGGAATCGAGCGACCTGACGGTCGAAGCCGTCGCGCGGCGCTGCGGCCTGGGCACGCCGGCCAACTTCCGGACGCTGTTCAAGGCCCACGTCGGGGTACCGCCACGCACGTACCGTGAGACGTTCAACCCGGCGGCTGTGAAAGGTCGTTGAGCCAAAGTCCGGCCGTCAGCTCGCCCCGGCGAGGATGTTCTCGGCCGTGGCCAGCTGGTGCTGCTGCGCCTGGGCGAGGGTGTTGAGCTGGGCCTGCTGCTGGGCGATCAGCTTGTTCTGCATGTCGGTCTCGACGGAGGACCAGATCCGGACGAGCCCGGTGCTGTCCTTGCAGGAGACGTCCGCCGCAGCGGTGCGCAGCTCCGCTGCGGAAGGGGTGGCGGTGTCGAACGCGGAGCTGCCCATGGCGTCCAGCGGCGACCGGTAGTCGAAGCCCTTCGTCTTCATGCAGTTCGACCAGCCGGCGATCGCGTGAACGACAGCGGGGGCCTGCTGGGATTCGTGGAAGCTGCTCGTGTCGATGGCGGCCGCGGTGTTCGCCGCCGTGTAGGCCGCGGCATCGGCCTTGAAGCGGTCGGCGGCCTCGGTGGTGCAGCCTCCGGGTGGAACGGGCTTGCCGGAGAAGACCAGTGGGTGGCCGGCGTCCTGAGTGGCGGGTCCGCCGAAGACGACCGCGGACTGGTCCTGGGGGAGCGCCGGTCGCGTCGCCGAGGGGCTCGCGCCGCCCGGGCCGGGAGCGTCGGGCATGTGGTAGCCGAACTGCTGCACGTTCGAGTCGTCCGTCACGCCGTACCGGCGTGACGGCGCCGGAGCCGGGGGCGTCAGCGTCTCGGTGTAGGCGATGCCGAACGATCGCGCGCAGGAGCTCAGCAGAACGGACTTGGCCTGCGCGATCCGGAACGACTGATCGGGTGACAGTGTGTACCGCTCGATCGGCAGTTCCGGGGCCGCGCGCTCGCTCCCGGCTGCCGGGCTGCTCGTCGCGTTCACGGTTGACGGCGCGGCGGAAGAAGGGCGGCCGGCCGAGCAGCCCGTCGCCAGTGCCAGGCAGGCCATGCCGAAGCCGAGTCGGAGAAGGGTTTTCCGCATGTCCTGCCTGTTCCGTCGCGCCGTCAATGGTGAGGTGTCGTCAGCTGAGGTAGGTGTGGCACCGGGGCGGGACGGTCCCGGTCTCGTAGAAGTAGACCGAGGCGTCGTTGTTGTAGGTGGCCCCCAGGCGCGGCACCTGGACCGCCCCCGCGTTCTGCCCCGCCATCAGCGTCTCGCAGGCGCCGCCGTAGCCGCTGTTGTAGAAGATGGTGGCCGAGTAGCCGGACCCGTAGAACTCGCCCTGCGCGGAGGCGGCGTTGTTCTTCACGCTCTGGCCGGACCCGGCGCCGCCGTTGTTCACGAAGGTGTAGTTGGCGAGGTTGTAGATCCCGCTGTCCGCGCCGCTGTGGCTGAAGTCGAGGTACGCGCCGCCGAAGTCGGAGTTGTAGAAGAGCGTGAGGCAGGCGTCGTCGACCGACCAGTCGGTGGGGCAGGTGTTTCCGGTCACGACGGTGGCACTGGCGGGGGCGGCGGCGAGCACGGTCGCCGCAACGCCGAGGCCTGCGGCAACCGCGATCCGTCGAAGGCTTGAAGCGCGCATGGAGGGTCCTCCGGGGTGGGGTGAATGGAAGGGTGGTGGAGCTGGGGGCTGACGCGTGTCAGCAGGGCGGCGAGTCAGCCGCAGTGGCTGGCGATCGGGTGGCTGTCGGCGCTCACGGTCACGCCGTCGTAGGTCTCCTCGCCGGAGACCAGGATGCAGTGGCCAGCCGCGTTGATGCTGACCGGTCCGGCGTAGTAGGCGTAGTTGCCCGCGTCGTGCACCGTCTGGTTCACCGAACTCGTGGTGCAAGTGTTGGACTGGGTCGTCTCGTTGCAGCGGGTGAGGTACACGTTCATCGGCTTCGAGACCCCGTAGCCACCGGCGGACGTGGACTGGGTGACCGCGCAGTTGTCGCCCGTCGACGAGTCGTAGTAGAGGTACACGTTGGCCCAGACCGTGCCGCCGTTGTACGCCGGGTACGTGTCGATCAGGGTGCCCGAACACCCGGTCGCGGCCTGGGCCGAGCCGGTGGTGAAGGCGGCCATCCCGGTCGCGAAGAGCAGCACGGCGATGATCGGCGCGAGTTTCTTCATGGGTTCCCTCCGTGGAGTTCGCTTCAGCGGGCGCAGCGGAACGACGTGCCGACGCCTCTTGGTAGGAGTTCGTGATGGCCGTGTTGTCCTCGGCGCGGGAGCGCAGCGGGGCGAGATCGCGCACCGCCGGCGTGTAGCAGCTCCAGGCGCCGAGCAAACTGTCCGGGCCGGGCTGCGGTAGTTGTCAGGACTTCGGGTCGTCCTCGCGTACGGCTGTACACGGTCGTCGAATTCAAGAATGTCGACCGCTGATTCGGGCGCCATTCGACGAAAGAGTGGCGGGGCAGCCTCGGGGTCGACTTGTTCGGATTCGGAGGTTCACCGCCTTTCGATCTTGCGGCAGAACGTATCGCCAGGTCGGACGGCTGTCAACGGCCTAAGCCAGGCCGCTGGCAAAGTGAGATAAGTCAGGCATAGTGGATGATTCGTTGAGCAGAGGGTGCGGACTACGAATTAGGGGCGATGTCGGAATCAACAAGGCGGGCCGTAGCCGTTCTCTGCTCGGTGGGCACGCGTTCTGCACATTGCTTACCATCTCTGACGAGTTATCAGACAATGCCGCGTGAGGGCACACAAGTAGGCCGCACGGGATTCCCGGACCGTTTCGCTCGGAGGACGCCTCGACGGCTTCCGGGCCCGATAGGCAGTTGGCCCTCGCGCTCAAGCGCGGAATCGTGCCTGAGAATGGCGCCAATTCCGTCCCGGCTGCGCTCAGTGCTCAGCTTCGACGCGAGCAGCAACGATGTCGCGTTCCAGGAGATGACCATCGCGGCCGACCGACTCACTGCCGGGTTGTCTTGGCACTGCCCCGAAAGGCGATCCGGCCACCATTCCGTCCACGGTCGTCGAGCGTCGTCCAGGAGAGCAAAGGGAGTCGGTAGTACGACGGAATAAGCGATCTCTGCCGGTGCGGCGCTAAAGTCCGGGTCATGGTGAATTCCGGTCGAAGCCTTCGGGCCAGTGACACGGATCCGCCGAGCCTCGTCCGCTGCTGACCGTGAGGGTGTTGCCGGCAGCGCGCGGTGGCCGGCATCGCTCCGGCTGGCCATCAGTGGTGTCAGCGCAGGGCGGCCGCCAGGTCGCGGTGGATCTCGCGCAGGGTGTCCGGCTCGGGACAGTGCAGCGCCGTGGTCGACACGGCGGCGTCCAGCGGCCCGTCCGGGTCGAGCGCCGCGAACCAGCCGGGTGAGCCGATCAGCACTTCGATGTACCGGACCGGACGTGGCCCCGGGCGGGACCGGGTAGCGTCAAGTCCCATGACTACGCCGAAAAGTAAGCTCTACGTCCTCGTGCACGGTGCCTGGCACAGCGGGCGTGCCTGGGACCGTGTGGTGCCCTTGCTGATCCAGGACGGGCACCGCGTGTTCGCGCCTTCGCTCACCGGCCACGGCGAGAAGGCGCACTTGCTCGGCCCGGACGTGGGGCTCGACACCCATGTCGCCGATGTCGTCGGCCTGTTGCACGAGGAGGACCTCAGCGACGTGGTGCTGGTCGGGCACAGCTACGGGGGAATGGTCATATCCGGAGTGGCCAACCAGGTGCCGGAGCGGATCGCCGCGCTGGTCTACGTCGACGCGATGGTTCCGGAGGACGGCGAGAGCGCGCTCGATGCCGCGCCCCTCACGCGGTACCTGCTCGACCTCGCCGCCGGCTCCGACACCCCCTGGCGCATCCCGCCCCTGCCGGAACAGCCTGCTCCCGTGGGCCTGTTCGGGGTCACGGATCCCGATGACCTGGCTTGGCTGCGCGCGATGCTGTCGGACACCACGGCGCGTTGCTTCCAGCAGCCGGTCCAGCTGGACAACCCGGCCACGGGCGCCATTCCCCGGGCACACGTCCACTGCGTCGGCACCACGCCGGAGGATGTCCCCCGCCGTCCCGTCCCGCAGACACAGCCGAACGGCACCCCGTCACAGGTCTGGGACATGCGCTGCGGCCATGACTGCATGATCATCGCACCGAAGGAACTGGCCGACCTCCTCCTGCAGACCGGCTGACCCCGGCCGGACCTGCCTCGCCGCAGGCGCGGTCACGCCGGGCCCCGCTCCTTCCAGTTGCGGGTCGACGGGGCCCCTGGGGCCCGCCCGCTCCACAGGGGCGTGGTGGGCCTCGTGCGGTGGGTGTGGATCAAGACGTCGAACCAGTCCGCCAGAGTGCCTCCGGTCATCACGCAGCCAGGGTCGGACTCGGGCGTGTAGCCCGGCCCGATCGCTCGGAGCGCGGCCGGGCCCCGGAGGCCGAGGGGGAGGGACGGGGACTGACCCGGTGTCAGGGGGATCCCGTAGGCGTCGTGGTCCGAGAGCGTGTCGAGCAGCGCCTCGGACAGGCCCGGGCCGGCCGGCGGAACGTGCTGCGGGACGTGGCCCTGACCGAGCGTCAGGCCGATCGACGCGTAGCAGGGACCGAGGACCTCCCGCAGTCGGCTCCCCGTGCTCGGCTGAGTGAGCGCCGGCTCGCTGAGTGTGCGTTCGGTGGCCGTGAGGGTGTGGGCGATCCCGCCCCAGTACACGATCTTGTGCCCGGTCTGCTCCTGCCACCAGAGCACGTTGCTCGCCATCCGCGGCGCGGCGTGGGCGAGCACCTGCTCGGGGGCCCGGTCGTGGTACTCGTGGAAGTCCACGATCGCGGCGCAGTGGCGTTGGGCCAGGGCGCGCAGGGGATGCGGTTCCGCCTCCGCCATCAGGGTGCTGAGGCGGCGTGCGGCGTCGAGCAGCTCGCCGCGGTCCGGCAGCGACCGGTACCACCAGACGTGCGCGGCGATGTCGTCGCCCGGGTGCAGCGCGGCGAGCGCGGCGAGGATCAGGCCGCGCTGCGGCGGGTCGGTGGCGCGTACGAAGTCGGCCACGACCTCGTACGCGGTGGCCCGCGTGCTGTCCGCGTTGAGGCCGACGACCCGCACGGGGTCCTCGGGCAGGGCGGCGTTGCGGTCGCGGATCCACGACAGCGTCGCCAGCAACTCCTCGGTGCACCACAGCGATCGGGAGCCGGCCAGCAGGCTCGGGAGGTCTCCTTCGCCGCTGCACACGTAGCGGTCCAGCTCCAGGCAGAAGGTCCAGTCCTCCTCGATGGCCAGCGAGCGGAACCCGCGGCGCTCGACGAGGTGGCGCAGTATCCGGTGCTGGTGCGCCCACAGCTCGCGCGCGCCGCGGCAGGAGGCGCCGATCCCGACGACCGTGGCGGCGGCGGTGGCCGTGTGCGCCAGCAGGGCCGCCAGGTCGCCGAGCGGCGCGTCCGGGTCGCACGAGAGCGGCTGCGGGCCGGCGTTCGCGGCCGGTCCGCTCGCACTGCTGACGCCGTTCGCACCGCTCGCACTGCTGACGCCGCTCGCACCGCTGACGCCGTTCGCACCGCTCGCGCCGTTCGCGCCGCTCATGAGGACGGCCGCCAGTCGGGGCGGCTCGCGGCCTCGGTGCCGCCGTCGATGACCAGGACGGCGCCCACCAGGTACCGGGCCTCGCCGCCGAGCAGGAACTCGGCGAGCGCGGCCACCTCCTGCGGCCGCCCGGCTCGGCCTGCGGGTACGCCGAACCCGTCCACCACCGCCCGGCCGTCGGCGCTCCGGCGGGCGTTCGCGACCATGGGGGTGTCCACCAGCCCGGGAGCGATCGTGTTGAGGGTGACGCCCGCGCCGATCCACTCGGCGGTGGTCGCGTTCAGCCGGGCCCACCGGATCAGCGCCAGCTTCGCCGCGACGTACGCGTTCGGCGGGCCGGCCGCGTCGGCGAGGGCGCGCGCCTTCTCCTCGTCGCCGGCCAGGCAGGCGTCGACCAGCGCGAGGTCGAGGTCCGGATGCACGGCGGCGCCGATGGAGCTGATCGCCACGGCCGCGGCCGACGGGCCGGCGGCCAGCAGCGGCCGCAGCCCAGACATGACGTCCACCGTGCCGAAGTAGTTGACGCTCACCACCTCGCTGCCGGGCAGACCGGCGTGTCCGGAGACGCCGGCGCAGGTGACCAGCCCGCCGAGCGAGGCTCCCGCCAGGTCACGGACCCGTTCGACGCAGCGCCGACGACCGGCCCGGCTCCCCAGGTCGGCGTCGATGTCGGCCGACTCCCGGTCGACGCCCAGCACGGGGGTTCCGCGCGACCGCAGCCGCTCGGCCAGTGCCGCTCCCATCCCGGAGGCGGCACCGGTGATGACGACCTTGCTCGGACTCAACGGGAGTGCTCCTCTTCCGATTCCAGGACACCGGGGTCCGCGACGGGCTGCTGCGACGGATCGACCTGGTCCGGCGGCGTGGCTGCGCCGGGCGGGTAGAACTGGGCTGCCCAACGCCGGAAGGGGGTGATCGGGCCGTCCCCCTGGGCCAGTCGCGGCCGGGGCAGGTAGACCTTGTTCTGCCAGATGGGGAAGTCCAGGGTGATGTCGTGCCAGAAGGACCGCGCCAGGGCGAGGGTGAGCAGCCTCGAAGCCCGCATGGCCACGCTGTCCCGGGCGCCCGCACGGCCGAGGCGCGCCGCTGTCGTGAAGCGGATCTCGACGTGGGCCGGGTCGACCGGCGTGGCCATCATCTGGACCAGGGCCGCCATGCGCAGCCGCGGGATCCGGGCCTCGACGACGATGTACCCCAGGCCGTGCGCCTCGACGTCGAACTCGACGTCGATGGCCCCGAGCACGGGCAGGATCCGCTGGACGGCCGGCCCGATGCTCATCCGGGCGCCGTCCAGCCGCATGGGCTTCCGCACCCGTGCGTTGCTGAACCGGTGCACCGACTCCACGTGGCCGAGGTCGACGGCGTTCTCCACCACCTCCTGGGGGTGGTCGACGATCGTCTGCGCGAAGGTCACCGGCGCCGGGTACCGGTCGACCGGTACGGCGGGCAGTTCCCAGTCGGGCGGCGATCCGGCGTGGTGGTGCCAGACGGCCACCACGCCGTTGATCTCCCGCACGGCCAGGTGCGTGAGCCCGGCCTTGGGCGGCGGCGTGCCGTAGCCGGTCCTGACGCAGCGTCCGTCCGGGCCGAAGGCGAAGCTGTGGAACGGGCAGACCAGGTCCTCGCCCTCCACCTTGCCGCCGACGCCCAGGTGTGCGCCCAGGTGCGGGCAGTAGGGTCGGACGGCGAGCGGGGCTCCCCGGCGGGTGCGGTAGACCACGATCTCCTCGCCCATCAGGCGCCGGCGCAGGACCGTGCCCGGGGTCAGCTCCTTGCCGAACGCGACGGCGAACCAGCCGTCCGGGTAGGGGAGTCGGGCCCGTGCCTCGATCGGCCGGGCCGCTGCGCGGCGACGGAGCGGCTTCATCCGGCCACCTGCTCCCACCACCAGGCGATGGCCGGGTAGGGCAGCGGATCGGGACTGGTGTCGTGGGGCTGCTCGGCCCAGCCGGGGAACACCTGGTACGGCTCGGACCCGGGGTCGCGTCGCGTGTAACGGGCGCTGGTGAAGCCCCAGTCGAGGATCGCCCGCCAGGTGTGCTCCATCCCGGCGATGAGGGCGCGCAGGTTCTGGTCGGCGCCGGGCAGCAGGTCCGCGCGCAGCCTCAGGAACAGCCCCGAGATCCGGTCGAGGATCGAGTACGCGTGCGGCACGGCCTCCTGCGGCGAGCAGGACAGCTCCCGCGCGATCACGGTGATGATGTTGCTGCTCGTGTCCTTGTTCTCGATCTCCTTGGCGTAGGACATCAGGTCGTTGATGATCAGCGCGAAGGTGGACCAGGACTCCAGCAGGGCCCGGACGGCCGGCGAGTCGGCGTCCCGGGCGGACAGCTCGAAGCCGTCGGCGATGCCGAGCGTCGCGGCCCAGCTCGCCAGTCCGCCGGTGTGCATCCGCATCATCAAGTAGTCGTTGAGCGAGGGTATTTCGCCGCGCTCGGCGTACGCGACGTCCCACGACATCCCGAAGAACCAGGCGCGTGCGGTGCTGCGCCACTCGATCCGCTGACCGGGCGTCGCCGGAGCGGTGATCGCGACGGTGAGGTCCCGCAGGGCGTCGGTGTAGGGGATTTCGAAGCCGAACCTCGATCGCGGCTCGTCGGCGATGCGGGCCAGCTGCACGATCAGCGGCAGGAAATCGGCCGCCCGCACACTGACCGGACCGTTGTCGTACACCATGTCGTCGGTGGCGAAGCCCCAGTAGAGCCACTTGGCCACGTCCGCCACCCGCTCCGGAGCGGCGTTGGGCAGGGCCCTGGCGTAGACCTCGGCGGCCTTGGTGGCGATCAGCCGCTCGCGCTGCGCATCGTCCTGGTAGAGCCGGAACTCGTCGATCCAGTCGACGCAGAGCTTCTCGATCTCGGCCAGGCGCGGGTTGACCGCTGCGGCGAACGGACAGTGGAACGGCAGGAGTTCGATGGCACTACTGGTCATCCTCGGGCCTTCCTCGGGGTGAATCGCACGGGGACCGCGCCGGTCGGGCGCAGCGAGATCAGTTGGGAGACCGGCAGGTCCGCGCTCTCGGACGTGATCGTGAACTCGCGCAGCAGGGTGCGCAGCAGCACGGTGGCTTCGAGCATGGCGAAGTGCTCGCCGATGCAGTTGCGCGGGCCGCCGCCGAAGGGCAGGTAGGCGTAGCGGGGCCGGTCGCTGGGGCCGATGAAGCGGGACGGGTCGTAGACGTCCGGCCGCTCCCAGTAGGCGGGGTGACGGTGGGTCACCCACGGCGAGATCAGCACGTTGGTGCCCGCGGGGACCGGGAATCCGTGCAGCTGGGTGGCCGTTCGGGTCCGCCGCCCGATGGCGTACGCGGACGGGTACATCCGCATCGCCTCCTTGATCGCGGCGACCACCAGGTCGTCCGCCGGCGCGAGCCCGTCGGCGCGGGCCGCCTCGGCGACGGCTTCCTGGAGCTCGGGGTCGCGCCCGAGCAGGTAGAGGGTGAAGGTCAGCGCGTTGGAGGTGGTGGTGTGCCCGGCCACCAGCATGATCAGGGCCTGGTCGGCCACCTCGCGCGGGGTGAGGGCCGCGCCGGTCTCCGGGTCGCGCGCCTCACGCAGCCGGTCGAGCAGATCGGGCTCGGCCGGCGTGTCCGTCCGCTGCGACCTGCGCACCAGGATCTGCCGGATCAGGCCGTACAGTTGGGCCCGGACCTCCATGAACTGCCTGGTCTCCCGGGTGGGGACGCGCAGCGGGATCTTCCACGCCTTCATCGACCGCTCCCGCACCACCTTCCCGATCAGCGGGACCAGGGTGTTGAACGCGCCGATGACGTCGGTCATCACGAGTTCGTCGCGGATGATGGTGCGCCCCAGGACGCGCAGGGCGTAGTTCTCCGTCAGCGGGACCAGGTCGACCACCTCACCCGCGGTCACGGAGCCCCTGGTGAGGAAGTCGTGCGCCTCCTCCCGCATCACCCCCGCGTACTCCAGGACGTGACGGGGCGTGAAGAGCGGTTGCAGGGTGCGCCGTTGGCGCGTCCAGGCCTCGCCGTCGGTGGTGACCAGGTTCCGCCCGAAGAGCTCGGTCAGCACCTCCAGCGAGCGGGTGCGGCGACCGAAGACCTCCCGCTCGGTGAGGACCTGCTTCACCGCGTCCGGGTGGTGCACGGCGATCACCTGCCGGCGCAGGGCCGCCGGGCCCAGGCGGTAGGAGACGACGTCCCCGAACCGCTCGAACCCGTCGTCCAACGTCCGCAGCATGTCCCGCCGCAGCTCAAGTGCCTGGCCGAGCACCGGACTTCCGACCGGTCCGGGTATCCGGGCACCGGTGTCCACGTTACTGGTCATGCCGCGCCCTCCAGGCCCTCGGGTGTGTCGCCGACGTGGTCGAGCACGCCGCTCTCCCGCAGGGAGGCGACCACCTTCCCGACCACCGCGTCGAGTCTGCTCACCCCCGAGCGGGACAAGGTCGGCTCGCTGAGCAACTGCCGTGCCGTGCGCACGCGTTCGAGGGCGATCGCCAAGCTCCGGCGGTACGCGCCGGTCGCCCCGATCCGCTCGGTCGCCTTGCGCACCCCGTCAGCGTCGATGCCGGGGACCAGCAGGGCGGACAGCCCCGGATCCTCCTGCAGCGCGAACAGGACGGGCAGGGTGTACACGCCCTGCCGCAGGTCGCCGCCCGGGGACTTGCCGATCAACTCCTCGGTCGCGCACAGGTCGAGGATGTCGTCGACCAGTTGGAACGCGTCGCCCAGCGCGCTGCCGAACTCCGCGAGCGCCGCGCCGACGGCCGCCGTGGCGCCCGCCGCGCGGGCCCCGAGCCAGCAGGACGTCGCCAGCAGCGAGGCGGTCTTGCCCGACACGCACGCCCAGTACTCCTCGGCGCTGCGGCCCTGGTCGAACAGCCCGGTCGACTCGTCGATCTGACCCACGCACAGTTCTCCGAGCGTTCCGCTGACCCTGAGCACCTCCTCGGGGCCCAATCCCGCGGCCACCTCGAAGGCGTGGGTGAGCAGCAGGTCACCCCCCAGGACGGCCCGCTGGTTGCCCCACAGCTGCCGTACGCTGGGCACGCCGCGCCGCACCGGGGCGGAGTCGAGGACGTCGTCGTGGTACAGGGTGGCCAGGTGCAAGTACTCCACGCACACCGCGGCCTCGATCACCGCGTCCGGAAACGGCGCTCCCGATCCGGCGGCCTCCGCCGAGGCCAGCACCAGCAGCGGGCGCAGCCGCTTCCCGCCGGCGTCGATGAGGTGACGCGAGATGTCCGCCGACGTGCTGTGCTCGACGGTGGACAGGGCGCGCAGCCGGGTGTCGACACGAGCCATCTGATCGGCCGGTGCGGCACTCGCCTGGGGGACAGCTGCAATTGCTGTCGAGGTCAACATATGCTCCTTGTCTGTGAGTTGAAGAGTGACGCGGCGCGTCGGAACCGCCGTCGTCCGGCGGTGTCCGATCGTTGGCCAAGCCGCATCCTGAGCGGCGGACGTCCCCGCCCTACCGCCACGGCGCCGCCGGCTTGCCGGCCTTCGCCCAGCTGTGAGTGAGATTCATGTCGTCCCTCGATGTCGTGTCGGCCGAAATGCGCGGCTCGGGCGGTTCTCGTCCGCACCGCCGCGGTGATTCTGTCGACGCGGCCTGTCATGGAACTACCGTCCAGCTGTCGTGCGTGGTCGTCTCGAAACTGGTGCCGGGCGCGGGTGCGTTTCCGCCCGGTCCCCCGGCGATCCGGCGACGAAGCACGGCCGAGCCGACGGCCGGTGCCGCTTGCCCCGGTCGTGCTCCTCGGGC
>NZ_VIWT01000008.1 GCF_007829815.1 Kitasatospora viridis
CCTGCAAGGCCGGAGGCCGCACCCACACCCTCTCCCTACGGCACTGCGCCGAACTGGCCGGGCTCTCACTGTCCACCACCGTCAAGGCCACCGCCCGAGTCGAAGAGCGGCACCTGATGCGCCGCCTGGACTCCGGCACCGCCGACCACGGCGCCACGTGGCTACTTCTCGCACCGTCTCGTACCCGGCACAGTCCCAAGGGCGGCGCCGCCGGTCCGGAACTTGAGTGTGTCGAGGCTGAGAACCCCGACGAGCGAATGGGCCTGGGGGCCCTTCGCGTCTTCGCCGCAGTCATGTCCCTCGACGCCTTCTCCTTCCGTGGACTGGGTGCCTCCAGCGCCAAGCTGGTAGCCGCGCTCAGCGAGATGGAGCGCCCGACCCTTCCCGAGCTGGCAGCAGCCGCTTCCGTCAGCAGGCCGACCGCGTACCGGCACCTGCCGCGCCTGGTCGACCTTGGCCTGGTGGTTCGGGAGGGCGAGGTCTACCAGCTCTCCCAGGACTCCTCAGAGGCCATTTCCCGCGCCCTGGCGGCCGAGGAGAACTGGGAGCAGGACTGGGTCGAGGTAGCCGTCGCGCTGGGCTCTGACGGGGTCTCCGAGCGCCGCCGGGTGCTGCACCTGAACCACCGTCGCCGGTGGGCAGAGAAGCTGCAGCGGGTAGTTGAGCGTCGTGGTGCGGACGTCGTTCCTGTACGCGGCGACGAGATGCCGCAGTGGTGCGAAGCGGTCGGGGGCCGGGTCTATGACATCGGGACCGGGGAGGAGATCTCCCGGTTCATCAGGGCCGATGACGGGCACCTCATGCTCGAACCAGATCCGAAGGACGAGGACTACGAACGCCTTCGAATGCTTGCCCGAGAAGCGCAAGAAGAGTGGGAATCAGCAGCCTAAACACTGTAAGCCGCACGACGTACCTGCCACCTGCCACAACGATCTTGCCCTGACTCCGGTCAGCAGCCCCAAGCCCGGCTCCCGGGCCTTTCGAACCTGCCCTGAACGCACTTCGTGGGTAGCCGTCTTGTCCGGCAACTCCCAGAAGTCGTAGCCCTGTTGAAGGAATCTGATCTTGGTTTGGTATTGATCTCAGGTTCGGCACATTCGATCTCCGGACCAGCTACCGCGCCCCTGGGCATGTGCCGAGGGTGAGAGGGCTCTGTCACCGGAGCCAGACCTTGGCAATGGCTGGGGAGAAGATCTCCGGGTTGCCCTGCAAGGTGAACGTCAGCTGGGTGGTTCCGGCTGGCAGGGACCTTCGGCCGAAGACCCAGACTCGGGACCAGGCGTTCGCCGTGGCCACGGGGTTGGTGAAGGACAGGGGGAACGGTGTGGTGCCGTTGAGGGTTAGTGCCAGCTGCCCTTCCACGGTGGAGGAGCCGTGGACGTACATCACGAGGGCGAAGTCCTTCAGGGCTGACGGTCGGGTGTAGGTGAAGGACGACGGTGTGTCGGTGTACTGGCGCTTGAGGTGGTTGGGTCTGTTGTCGAAGGTGGGGGTGGCGCCGGACTCGATGACCAGGTTCGAGCTGACGTTGGTCACCTTGGACAGGTCGGTGAAGTCGTCAGTGAAGGTGGAGTTGTCGACCGAGTAGATCAGGCCGAGGCCGTCTAGGGCCTGCACGAGGCTCGCGACCGCGCCGGTGGCGCCTTCGGTGAAGATGACGGCACGGAAGGCTCCCGGAGCGCCCCAGACGCTGAGGTTGGCCCCTGCACCGCCGAGCATGACGTCGCTCGGAGCGTTGAGGTACCAGGGCACCACGGTGTTGTTGAGCAGGTGCAGGAACGGTCCTGGCCAGTCGCCGGTGTCGGGGACCGGCGCGCTGCCGAGCAGCAGGTTGCTCTGGAGGTCGCTGCGGAGACCCGGTCCGAGACTCAGGCCCGAGGTGGCGGTGACCCCGGAACCGATGACGATCGCCTCTGGAGCGGTCGCTGAGAGCTGACGGCCGATCAGGACTTGTGAGGCTGCCCCGGAGAGGCTGGACGCCCCCAGGACGGTGCTGGAGGGACCAGCCTGGGCCCCGGCGCCCACCGCCAAGCCCAGGGCCTGTGCTGCGGCGGCTGAACCGATCGCGGTGCCCCCCTCGCCGTGGGCTGCGGTTGCGTGGCCGACGGCGACAGAGCCGATCCCCTGGTCGGTGACTCCGGCACCGGCCCCATTCCCGATCCACACCTGCCGGGGGGCATAGTCCGTCGGGTCGAGGCTGCCGAGCACCACCGAGTCCGGGGCGTCACCGCTGTGCTGGTGGGAGGCAAAGGCGTTGGCGGCCTGCCAGGTGGCCGTGCCCGCGTTCCCGCTCGCGAGGATCGAGGAGCCGGTGACGCCCCCAGGCGCGGTGACCTTGATCGGAACCTCGGTCTGGGCCAGGCCGTCCGGGGGTGCAGGGATGTCTACGTTCGGCAGCGTCAGCGTGGAGTTCTGCGCGAAGGTCACCAGCACGGTCACCCGCATCGGCAGGTCCGTCCACAGGTTCACCACCGCAGGGGCGCAGAGGACGGGGAGGTCGAGAGGACTCCCCCCGACAGGGTCGGAGTAGACCGGGACCGAGACCGGCTGCCCGGTGAGGGTGTCGAGGAGGGAGACCTGGGCGTAGGGGTACAGCTGGCCGGTGGAGTCGACCAGCGGCAGGTAGAGATGGCAGCGCTCCACGGAGCCCTCCTTCATTCAGGTCGTCGGCAGGACCGGCAGGTCGTAGTCGGGCTGGAAGTAGAAGTACCGGAACTGGGAGGTCGCTCCGGCCGGAGACAGAAGACCGACCCCCTTGGCCTGGGGGAAGTACGGGCCGATGGGCACGCCGGTTGTTAGGTTGGCGACGTCACCGAGGGATGCTCCGCTGCTCAGGTTGCAGGCCAGCGTGCTGCCGTTGAAGCGCAGCACGACGTCGGTCTCGGCGGTGATCGACGTGCTACCCGGCAATGTGGCGATGGTGGTGGCGGTGCCCCCGACCACAGCTTGGATCTGGCCGCTCTGGGTGAGCATGAGGTAGTTGGAGGCGTCCTGACGGCGGAACACCAGCCCACCGGCGGCGGCGACGGCCCCGAACCGCGTCACCAGCCAGCCGCTCCCCCGGTTCGGGGTGACGAACATCGAACTGCCCGAGGCCAGCAGCACCCCGTCCTTGCTGGCCGTGGCGGTCCCGGTCACCGTCCACCTCCCGTCGGAGGAGTCGAGTGAGGTGGGCGTGTAGGTGCTGGTGCTCGGTTGCTCGATCGTCCTGCTGGCCTGGTGCCAGAGGAACAGGTCGGCGTAGGACGGCTGGAGGGCCGTCCAAGCGGTGAGCAGGGTGTCCGTGCCCCGGGTGTCGACACCCATGTACGACCCACCGAAGAAGAACATCTGCCGGGGGAAGGACGTGGTCGGAGGGTAGAACAGCCTCGGCTCGTTGAAGATCAACGGCACCTTGTAGTCGACGAGGCAGACCACCGAGCTGTAGAACTGCGAGACCAGGATGTCGTGCCGCTTGCCGTCCCAGAGGTTCACCTTGCCGCTGAGAGGAATTGCGGCCTCATCGGATGGCAGGACATCCCAGGGCGCAACCGAGGCGTCGTACCCGAAGTACATCCGGGCCTCCTGGTTGCGCCTGGTGAAGGCGAGGTAGTACCGGTCCGCGCCCGGGGTGTAGCTGGAGCTTCCGGTGTGCTTCACGCAGAAGGCGAAGTCCTGCACCCCCCAGACGTCCCCGGCGCTTTTGCCGTTGCCCCAGGCGGGATCGAGCACCACGCCGGTGGTCTGGGGAATCAGCTGGATCAGCACGGAGCCGTCGCTGCTGCCGACGTCTCGCAGCGCGGCCATGCCGTCCGGAGAGCCCTTCTTGGCACCCCAGCCGGGGAGGACGGCGGAAGCCGAAGGCGAGCCGAAGGACCACTGGGGGCTGCTGAGGCTGGGCCCGAGAGCAGGAGCATAGGTGTACGGCTTCGGGCTGAAGTCCGGGTTCCCGAGGGTGCCGTCGACGGTGACGCGGCCAAAGGCGTCCAGGACGCCGGTGGCGTACTGATACAGGACGCCCGGCGCGATGACCATTGACAAGATCTGGCCTCCTTAGGTGCCTTGGGTGGTGCCGTTGTTGATCAGTCCGGTCGCGGCGAGGGCAGTCAGGACGTTGCGCAGGGCGAGGTTGTTGCCGTCAGCCCCGGTGACGGTTGGGCGAGTGGTCCCCTCTGTTCCGAAGAAGCCGAGCCTGGACGCATCGGACGAACCGAGATTGACGGCGCCGACAGCCGAGAGGCGTCCGGCCACGACCACCTGCCGGTAGACGGACGACGAGCCGAGCATGATCTGCAGCGCTGCGGTCGTCATCGCCGACTCGCCCAGGGCCGTCGACCCGGTATGGGCGGCCTGCACCTGCGCATTTCGCCCGATGGCGACGCCGTTCGGCGCGAGGCCCTGGGCGCCAGAGCCCAGGGCCAAAGCCCCGTTCGCTCCGGTGCCGACATACGCGGCCGAGCCGATGGCGGCTGAGTCGGCGCCGTATGCTTTCGCGCCCTTGCCGACGGCCACGCCGTTGGTCGCGTCAACGTAGGCGCCGCTGCCCACCGCGAGCCAGCGGACCGCGTTGGTGTTGCCGGTGGCTCCGGCACCGATCGCCGTGCTGCTGTCCGAGAACGCTGCGGCCGAGATGCCGACCGCCGTCGACCCTGGTCCCCACGCCTGGGCCCAGTACCCCACCGCCACGCTGTTGGACCCGGCCGCGTTGGCATTCACCCCAACACCAACCGCGCCACTGGACTTCGCCTCGGCCCCGGTCCCGAGGGCGACGGAGTTCGGGCCAGCACCCGGGTGGGTGTGTGCGGGAACCTGGCCTCCGTAGACGATCCGTACACCCGTCAGCCATGCCTGGTGCCCGGTGTCCGGGACGAACGTCGCCGCGCCCTGGAACTCGAAGGTGGCCGCCAGGTAGCTGCCTGGCGCGAGTGGGTACCGGTAGTACCCCCAGTCGCGTACCCCTGTGATGGTCTCCAGGATGGTCCGTGTGCCGTCCGGCTTCGTCACCGAGATGCTGACGGACTCCCCGGCGGACTGGCCGACCTTCAGCCAGCAGCCGACGTATCCGGTTTCCAGGAGGTTGAAGCCCGGGGTGACCACCATCAGGTCACCGGCGTCGCCGGTGTGGGCGACCTTCAGGGATCGGCTGAGGCCCTGCTGGTCGGGGACATCGGTGCTGTAGGACCGCGAGGTTGTCGTGCGCTGCATCAGAGACCAGCTTGGTGGGTCCTGACCGGCAGAGAAGCTCTCGGCCAAGACGGTCACCAGGACGGACAGGCCGCTGCTGCTCGGGGGGTCGCCCCACAGCGCCTGGCCCGGGGTCGCCCCGGCGAGCAGCATCTTCCCGGGGAGCGCCTGGCCCACGATCCTCAGCGAGGAGTCGGTCCACACGACCGTCTCCGGCGCAGCTGTGGCATCGAGGTACACCAGGATGTCGCTGTGCCCGGCGGCCTGGACCAGGATGCTGACCCGCTGGGGGGCCTCCACCCAGAAGTCGATGATCCCTCGGTCGGCGATGAATGGGTTCGGCAGCGTGTCGGTGCCGCTCAGCGAGGTGAACATCGGCTGGTTCAGCGGCACCGACAGCCCGGACTCGCGCACCGTCACCTGCGCGCCGTACAGCAGCGTCCCGTCAGTGCCCGTGATGGGCTGGTAGACGTGTGCCCTGGCGGTCATGGCCCTCCCCTCGGAGTCTGCAGTTCCACCCCTTCAGGGCCGTCACCGCCAGCTGAGCAGCATCAGTGAAGGCCCGGGGTGAAGGCGGCCTTCACCCCGGGCTTCGAAGAGCAGCGTCAGCCGAGTGCAGCCCAGTACGGGGAGGAGGACAGAACGATCGAGCTGATGGCGAGGTTGGACGGCAGCGTCTGCAGGCCGGAGCCGACCGTCCCCCATCGTGCGGTAGCCGCCGTCAGGTTGATGTTCGCTCCGGCCGCTGAGACGCTCGATCCGCGAGTGAAGGTGGGCAGCGTGGTCCCGTTGGCCAGCAGCGCTACCCAGTAGGACCCGGCCGGAAGAACCACCGGCCCTCCCACCAGCGCCATGAACTTCGGTCCGCCCGACTGCCACGAGGTCGCCTGGTCGGCGGTCGAACCGACCAGGTTGCCTGTGGCGTCGTACAGCCCCACCCAGCACTGACCGGTCGTCAGGCCGCTGCCGCCGGTGACGACCTGCGCGACGATGTTGGTGACGGTCCGGGGAGCCCGAAGAACGATCTTGATCAGCTGGACGACACCCGCCCCGAAGGCCGAGTTGGCCGTGACCGACCCGGGGTCCTGCGACCAGGCGATCAGACCGTGGTCCGACGGGAGGACGACGTCGGGATTCAGGACATCGGACACCAGACCACCAGCGCTGGTGAACGCCAGGGACGATGTTGTGACTCTCAGGCCCGGTACGGTGCGTACGGCCTCGGTGCCGGACCGCCCCTTCTGGTCGGTGACGTTGGGGCCGCGCAGGAGCAGCTCGTTGCCTCCGCCGTCGTGCCAGGGGGTGTCGGTGGCGGCGAGCAGGCCGGACGAGACCGACACGTAGCGGCTGTGGTCGGCGTGCACCCCGTACTGGGGCGAGATCCCTCCGCTGGTGCTGCTGTCGTCGGCGCCGACGGTGACGGTGAGGCCGTCAGCGACCACCGGGCAGGTCGTGCTGATCACAGCCAGACCGGCCCAGCCGCCCCCACCGCCCGCGCCGTTGTTACGGCCGTCGCGGTACAGGCGGCAACCGCTGAGGTTGACCACGGAGCCGTCTCCGGCCACGATCCGGATGCCGTGCTGGTTGCTGCGATCGGTCGTGCAGCCGACCAGCCCCACGGGACCGAGCCCTGGGGCGATCAGGAACCCGTCCTTCCCGGACCAGCCCGACCGGCAGGCCGAGAGGGTGGCACCGCCCGGGTTCGACAGGGACCAGCCGTTCCCGGTCGCGCCGAGCGACTCGCAGTCCACGAACGTGCTGTTCAGCGGACTGGCCAGGTTGAAGCCGTCCAGAGCGGCCTTGTAGACCACCACTCGCTGCGCCCGAAGTCCGATCGGAGTGTTGGCACCGAACGCATCCACGACACTGCGAAGACCGTGCCCGCTCACACGCTGGATGTTCAGGCCACGTACCTGGACGCCCTGGACGTTGCCCGCCAGCTGCACGCCGTCCACGGCGGGCGAGGCGGCCAGGTCCCGGCCGTCGATCGTCAGATCGCAGATCTGCTGCTCCCGGGACAGCTCGGAGTACGAGCCCATCACCTGGTCCACGATCCTCACCACCGCGTTGCCCGAGAAGATCGGCAGCGGGCGCAGCGCAGTCGCCGGTACGACGTCGGCGGCCTGCTGCTCGATGTTGGCGTGCGACCCGAGCAGGGTGACCGACGGCGGGATGTAGAGCGGGGCGGAGGTGCGGTAGACGGCCGGGAGGAGGTAGACCGTGCCCCCCTTGGGGCAGACGTTGAGCGCGGCCTGCAGGGCCGCCGTGTCGTCGGAGACCCCGTCAGCCTTTGCGCCGAAGTCGCGCGGACTGACCCACCGCAGCACGGTGACCGTTCCCGCACCCCCGGCCGAGCCGCCTGCTGTGCCGCTGTCGCTGGTGGGCGCGGCCTGGGTGGCGAGCAGACCGCCGTCGCTGACCTGCAGGAGCCAGCGCTTGCCTCCGGCGCTGCGGACGACGAACGAACCCGCGACCTCGACCATGTCGGTCGGGGTGCCGAGCATGACCTGGCCAGGTGCGGTGGTGGCCGCCCCGGCGCCGACGGCCGTGGACGAGGCGTGCCGGGCGGTGGCCGCGAAGCCGAGCGCCGTTGACGAGGGCGCGCTGGCTCCGGCGCTCGCGCCCACGGCGGTTGCCCCGGCTGCGCTAGCCGAGGTGTTCGCTCCGTAGGCGCTGGACACGTCGGCCAGGGCCTGCGCCGCCCGCCCGGCTGCCGCCGAGTCCTTGCCCGTAGCAGCAGCTGATACACCGGTGGCGGTGGCCCCGACACCGGCGGCGGCAGCGCCGCTGCCCACCTGCATGGAGTTCGCCCCGGAACCGGCGTGGACGGAGTCGAGGCCCGGTGCGGTGACGTCCAGATCCTCCCAGAACTCCTCCGGGTTGCCCGGGGAGGTGATGCCGATCTTCACCCGGCTGGGCGCGTCCAGGTAGAAGGAGACGTCGCCACCGTTGGTGAAGAACGGGTTGGTCTTCACCGCTCCGGTGCTGCCGTCGGTGTAGATGGTCTCGGAGATCTGGACGTTGGTGCCCGCCTCCAAGATGCGCACCTGTGCCTGCGGGACACGGTTGCCCGCGCTGTCGAGGTACGGGCGGGAGAAGTGCGCCCTCACTGGCTCTCCTTCACTCGGGGTTCACTGAACAAAGGGCGGTCATGAGATGGGCTGGACCAGGGCCTCGGCCAGAGAGAACGCGTCCACGCTCGGCGGCGCGGTCTCGCTGGTCCCCTCGACGACCGTGTGTGGGAGCACGGCCGCATCGGGCGGGGTGACGGTCGGCCAGATGCGGTCCCGCCACAGCCGGGAGGCTGCCCACCACCACTGGGGGATGGGCTCGTGCCACGCCTGGAAGTACGGGTCCTGGTGGACCGGCGGGTAGTAGTCGGCCAGGGCGCTCGCGGCCCCGGCGGCCTGCAGGGTGTCCTGGTAGGGGATGGCCCCGGCCAGGCTCGCGTACCACGGCCGGATGACCACAGCGGAGACCGAGGTGCTCGGCGCGTAGCTGGTCACCCGCCACCGCAGCTGCGTGCCGCCGGTGAGGTCGTTGACCGGGAGGTCCGGGAAGACCAGGGCCCCGCGCGGGTCGTTGCGGATGTCCAGGACCGGGAACCAGTTCGCGCCGCCGTCCCTGCTGACCTCCCACAGCAGCGGGTCGGCGAACAGGGCGAGGCTGTCCACCAGCCACTCCCCTGTGCCGCTCGCGCCGTCCTGGACGATCCGCGCCCGGACGTCGCGTACCCGCTCGACGTCGAAGTCCTGGGCCACGGTGTCCCAGGAGCCCAGAGCCTCCGCCTGGTCCCAGGTCGAGGCCATGCCCGTGATCACGTCCCAGGTCCTGATGCCGGTGGTCACCGTGTCGTGCATCGAGTAGTCGACGTACCACTCGGCCACCTGGCTGTCGGCCGGGGCGTCGGCCTCGGCCAGGATGCGCCCGTCGCCGTTGACCAGCTGCAGCGACACAGGTGTGGCGAGAGGCTTGGTGAAGACCACCCGAGCCGCCGCGAAGAGCCGACCGTGGGACGGCGGCTGCACCCCTCGTACGGACTCGATGCCGCCGCTGGTGGACTCGACCTGGGACTGCTCCAGCTCGTTCCACTGCGGCCGGTTCGGGTCAGGGTTGGCATCCTCGATGGCGGCCCACGACCGGAACCGGCTCTCCATCGCGTCCCATGACGACCCGGCGTGGCCCCGGGTGACCTGGACCGTCCGGCTCAAGCTGCTCTCGTAGACGTCCGAGGTGGTCAGCGTCGCGTCACCGACCGGGCGCCAGTGCCGAAGGGTCGGGTCGGAGAACTCCGGGTCGTCGAGCAGCTGGAGCGCGTCGCTCTGCGTCGTGGCGATCTGGATGCCGAGCACCTTGCGTCGCGACACGTACGGGACCGACGTCACCCGGACTCCGGCCGTGCCTACGAGATCCGGTGTGACGAGGCCGCCTTCGGTGAAGACCCAGCTGTCCGGCTTCCCATCGGTGAATCCGTCCAGGTGAGAGGTGTCGTGGAGCAGCTCGACGTACTGCTCGGTGTCCTGCTGGGCGGCCGGGCTGGTTCGGAACGCCCGTACGCTCTTCACCGCCACGGTGTACGCCGTCTTGGCGTCCATCGTCAGCTCCACCACCCGGTACCTGTGGACCCCGGTGGCCAGCCACCGGGGAGCCTGGGTGCCGGGGAGCGGCATGAACCTCCACGGCTTCGCTGTACCGGAGCTGCGAAGGCGCTGGGCGTCCTGCGGGTCGACGGCGAACAGGGCTTCGGTGGGCAGGTACGGCTGGCCGTCGTACGGCGACGTCGCGGTCCGCTGCGGCGAGTCCTGGAAGGCCACCCCGATACTCCTGGCCGGGCCCAGGCCCGGCGGGGAGGCCGTCGACGCCTGGTCCGACGCTCGTGCCGTCGTGGCGATGCCTCCGCCAGTGTCGCCCGGGAAGAGCTGCACCCGTACGACGGGCGACCCGGTCGGGTTGACCAGCATCGGCTGAAGGTTGGTGAATTCCAGCTTGAGGAAGCTGGCCTTCACCGGCCTGAAGGTGAACGCCTGCTTCTGCAGCTGGAAGTCGCCGTTGATCGGCGTCCACACCGTCGTGCTGTAGTCCACACCAGGGCCGCCGATGAGACCGAGCGGGCACACCGAGTCGTCCCCCGGCGTCACCAGCGACCCATCGAAGCGCAGCAGGGCGTTCGCGCACGTGTGCGTCGATGCGTCGACCGCTCCGCCGGGTGTCATGCCGTAGCCGGTCGGATCGCCCCAGTAGGCGTCGATGGCGCCGATGTCCTGGGCGCGGCCCTGCGCCAGGAACAGCGACGTGATCCGAAGCATCCCCCCAGGGCCACCCGAAACCGGGCCGCCCAGCATCACTACCGGCCCCGAGGACGTCGGCCCCGATGATCCGATCGGCTGGATGCGGGTGCTCCAGGGAGTGCGCACCGTCAGGTTCTCGCCGTCGAAGGCGACGGCCCACGGCACGCGCGCGTTGAAGCCGAAGTCGATCGGATCGAGGGAGACCGTCAGCTGGCCGAGCGTGGCCGACACCGCCCCGCTGCTGACGCAGACGGCCAGGCCACCGGTGTCCAAGATCGTGTGCAGGGTGCCGGAGACGGACGTGAACTGCGGCTGAACGATCCCGGCGACCAGGAACGGCTTCGTGGTGTCGAACTGCAGCGCCGCTCCGTCGATGCGTACCGCATCGGCGGAGCCCGGCAGGTACAGCCCCTCCTTGCTCGCCTGAACTCCGTCATTAACTGCTCTGACCTGCGGAAATCCGAGCGGTTCACTGATCGGCGCGAACCTGAAGACTCCCCAGTCCTTCACTGAATCAACCGGGGCGTAGTACAGGTTCACGGTCGGCCCGGAGGTCAGCGGATCGCACTCGATCCGGTCGATGACCTGCGGCTTGCCGTCAGCCGAGCGGACGTCGAGGTACAGGTTGACCACCGCGTTCGGCACCGGCTGCGGAGCACAGCGCCACACCCCTCCGTCACCAAGAACAGAGGCTGCACGGCTACGTCGCACCACGTAGTCGATCGCGGAACCCAGTAGGTCCTGGCCCTGGGCAATCGGAGTGGTGTGACTGGCATCGGTCATCGGCAGCCACGGCATGTCGCTCGGGGAGGCGAGCCGGTAGCTGAGTGAGACGTCCTTGACCCCGAGGGAGTAGGCCACCGGGCTGCCGTCGGTGCTCCTGGGCGCTCCCGAGGAAGGGATGCGGGCCATGATGAGCCGGAAGCGGTCAGCGACCACCGGGGAGACGTCGACCTCTTGCGCCATCCAGTGCTGGGCGCCGAAGTGTTGCGGGTGCAATCGGAGCGTGCTGGGTACGCCCGCAGGGATGACCTGGGGCTCGGAGTCGGCGATCGTGAGCTGGGCCGGAGCCCCGCCAGGCTGCGTCAGGGGCCGCCAGACACCGCCCTGGTCCCGGTACTGCAGCCAGACCCGCTGCGGGAAGTGCGCGAGAGAGAAGGCCAGCCGGTTGACCCGCCGAGCAGTCGACAGGGAGACCTCGTACACCTCGCGCAGCGGGTCGCCGTTGGGGCGCGGCGGCGACGACCAGAACCGCTCGCCAGCGGTGGTTCCGCCGCCGGTGCCCCGGCGGGCCAGCCGGATCGCCTCGGACACGGCCTCCAGCGGCATGCCGTCGATGAACAGCGGCGACAACGCGGCGACCCCGAAGTCACCGGGGAGCTGACCTGCTGCTGGGCCGCGTCGGTTCACCGCCAGCGCGACGGCGCTGACATCCCGCGCATGCTTCGGCTCGTCGAGTCCCGCCAGGGCCGCCTGGACGGCGGCCACGTACGTGGTGAAGACCGGGGTGCGTGTAGCTGGGCCCCGGTTGGCCCGGGTCAGGTCGCCGCCGGTGAAGAACGCCTGCCTCTGGGCCAAGGTCAGCTCGACCTGGACGCCCTTGCCCTGCGCGTTGAGGTTGGTGATGTTCGCGGGGTCGGCGCCATCAGCTTCGGCCGGGCTGCCTGCCGTGACCACAGTGAATCCGGCGGTCCTCAGACTGTCGGTGATCTTCTGGGCGAGAACGGTGTCCAGACCGCTGACGTACGTGATGGCGTCCGACCCGGCGGAGCCGTGCCAGGAGACGGTGTAGTCCGACCTGGCTACCAGTGCACGAGCGATCGGCTCGTCGAACCGGGGGCCGCCGAGGAAGAGCACGTTGTTGCCGGTCGGGCGCATGCCGTCGAAGGCGTAGTACAGGTGATCGGCAGCCGTGTCCGTCGACGACAGGACGTCGGCGATCTCCCCGGTGCCGGGCTCGATGTCGCCCGCGTGGATCGCGATGTGCGCCAGGCGGGAGCCGGACGGGACGCGGGAGAGGATCTGGTAGTCGATGCCGATGCGCTGGGCTGCGGCCAGCGCGGCGTAGTTCGCGTAGGTGTCCGCCATCGTGGCCTCTCTCAGTCGTGCGTCGGGACGACGCGGCGGTCACCGCTGTACGGGTGGGCCACCAGGACCCCTTCGGAGGCAGCCCTGGCAGCGAGCAGCTGAGTCGGGTCCAGGAGGCCGCGCACGGCCGCGTAGACGCTCTGGCTGCCGTCCATCCACACGACGGTCTGGTCCAGCCCGGGGGCCTCGCTGTCGGGTATCGAGCCGGGAGCCCCCCAGGCGGGCTCGTCGGGCAGGTAGCCGTACGAACGGGCGGACGGCACGTGGGCGCCGTACGACCACTCGTCGCCCAGCCGTGTTGCCAGCGGGGGCACCGGCACGACGCGCGGTGCCGTATCGGACAGCCCGGCCGCCTGCTGGGCCGCTGACAGCGGGTAGAGGGGGGTCGACGTCGGGAGCTGGCTCGGTGTCACCTGGTAGGCCACCTGCCAGTGCTCGCTGTCGCTGCTCGCCGAGGCCACATGGACCTCGCTCTGCACCGTCAGCCCCTGAGCGTCGACCGTCAGCAGCACGGAGGCGGGCTTCAGCTTGCCCAGGACCTTGGTCAGCGCCCACTCGTCGTCCTGCTGGCGTCGCCGCCCCTCGTCGGTGAAGGGGTAGTCCTGCTGGATTCGGACCAGGACCTCGGCGCGAGTGCCGACCCCCGAGCGGCCGGTGAACGGCAGGCCCTCCATCGCGGACCACAGCTGCCCGTCGGCCTGCGTCCAGGTCGGCAGTGTCGCCTCCAGGTGGTCCCAGCTGTTGCCGATCTGGCCGCCCGCCGCCGCTTCCAGGAGGGCCCAGCTCTCGAAGACCTCCACCGGTGCGCCGATGACTGCCTCGGCGGCGGCCTTCAGCCCCGGCAGCGTGCCGCCCAAGCTCACGGCACGGGCCAGCGCCGTCATCCGGTCCCGGTAGGAGGCGTCGGCAGCCTCCATCTCCTCCCACTCATCGGGGGTGGCGGTTGCCGTGTCGAGCGCGTTGACGGCCAGCTGCTCGTCGCTGGTCCGGTCGGCGTTGAAGATGGCGCCGTAGAAGCGGTCGAGGTCGTAGAAGCGGGCGCCCTGTGCCGACACGGCACCCCACTGCGCGAGCAGCAGCCGCTTGCGCAGCTGCCCCACGCCCGACTCCCCCAGCAGGGCCTGCATCAACCGCATGAGGTGGCTCGTCGGCCGGAGGTCGTAGAGGTCGGGAAAGTGGGAGAGCTGCGAGGCGAGCGTGGTGTCGGTGACGAGCATGCTCGTCCCGGACGCCAGCGCGGTCGGCTGCGGAGCTGTCACGTCCAGCTGGAGCGGGACCAGGGTGCTGCTGGCGGCGGCGTACGGCGCGCCGCCCTGGTTCGCGGGCATCACGCCACCCCGAAGGAGTTGCGGGCCAGGTTCTTGAAGACGACGGCGCCCAGGACCGGCAGCTCGTTGTCCTCGAAGTAGGCGTCCGACGCGCGGCCGGTCGCCAGGTCGACGTAGGACACCAGCGCGGGGCCCAGCGGGCCGGTGCCCAGCGGGTACCAGGTGCTGCTGCCGGAGGCGCCGTTGCTCACCGAGGCGAGGGGGCTGATCTGCTGGATGCCCACGACGCTGGCGTTCGGATTGGCCGGGGAGTAGCCGCTGACGTCGCCGCCGTTCAGGAACCGCACGTTGTCCACGCCGGGGACCTGGTGGGCCACCGCGAGGACGTCGGAGACCTGGACGGTGGAGGCGAACACCATGCGGTTGAGGTAGTCCGACAGCGCGGTGCGGACCGCATTCTGCACCGTTGTGGCGGAGGCGCCGGAGTCGACGACCAGGCCCATGGCGAAGCGGAGCCAGCGCTGCTTCGCCTGGTGGACCTTGACGTCGCTGCCGACCAGGCGCCAGCGGTTGATGGCGTCCTGGACGCTGGAGGGAATCTCGTTGAAGGCGTAGTTGCTGCTTGCCCCAACGAGGAACGGCGTGCCGTTGACCGGCAGGTAGGAGGCATGCCATTCGAGGCCGAACCGGCTGGTCGGGGTCCAGCCGTCCGCCGTGTCCTCGTGCACCACGGTGTAGGCGTAGGTGACGCCGCCCGAAACCGTGCCGAGCGGGTGGTCCCGGGTGGCCAGGCCGTAGATGGCGCTCCCGACGGTGAGGGTCGACGGCACGGTGAGGATGGGGCCGAAGGCGAGCGGGATGAAGATGTTGCCGGGGTCGGGCTGGGACTGGTCGGCCCGCAGCCACACGCCCCGGTAGAGGTCGTTGGCGGGCAGGTTCTGGAACGCCTTGGCGTTGGAGAAGATGACGCTCTGCTGTGCGACCTGGGCTCGGACACCGCCGCAGAACACATCGACCCGGTTGGTCACCCCGGTGGTCGGGGAGTTCCGGGACACGAGCGGGAGGTACTGGTAGTCCACGGTGATCAGCTCGCCCGGCTGAGGGAATGCAGGGGACAGCTGCCGGATGGCTGGCGGGATCGACGGAATCCAGGTGTAGTCGTAGTCCCGGACCAGGGCCGTGCCGTCGGACCTGGCGACGCGGACCGGAGCCGCGTACACGTACGCGGCGTTCTGGATCTGCGCGACGGTGTCGCCGCTGCTGGGGATCTGGAGGATCTCCGTGCGGGACTTGGAGGCGCCGATGACGTTCGCCGCGTAGCAGTCGGGGTCGTCCAGCGCGATGCCGGTGAACATGCTCTCGGTCCCGGCCAGGCTCCGGAAGACGGTCCGCTTCCAGCGCGTGCGCAGCTCCGAGTCGGTCTCCCGGCTGGTGCCACCGGTCATTGCGGTTGGGTTGACGACGGTGCTGACGCCTTGGACGGGGCTCGCCAGGGTGTCCAGGGCCCCGGCCGCGACGTTGCCCGCTGCGCCTGCGGTGCTGGCCTGGACGGCGACGGAGGCACTGGCGACTCCCGGCAGCAGGATGCCGCCGGTGACGGTCTGGACGACCTGCGAGGGGTCGGAGGCGGCATTGATCTCGACGCCGACCGGGATGTAGACCGTGGAGTTGAGGTCCTGGCTGCGGGAGAAGGTGACGGTGCCGACGGCACGGCGGGCCGGGATTCGGCTGATCCCGAAGAGCTGGCAGAAGGAGTCCAAGTCGGCGTCGACCTTGGCGTCTACGTCGTAGGCGTAGCTCAGCAGGTGGTTCTCGACGTAGGCGTCTGCAACGGACGCAGCCACGGCGTCGAGGATCTTCCGGGCGACGGACCCGACGCCGGTGTCCAGCTCGGGGTCGGAGATTCGCAGTGCCTCGCGCATCTGCGAGACGATGTCGTTCTGGGATGTGGCCACCTTCACTCCTCCCTGGCCGAGGTCGTACCGAAGTTGAGAAAGCCCTGGTCAGAGCGGTGAATTTCAGTGATGTGGGCAGGTGAATGGTTCACAGGTTCACCGTCCGGGCGATCTTCACCATGGCTCCGGCGCGGGTCTTCAGCTCCACGGCCACCACCACGGTGTCGAAGGACGGGATGGTGGTGATCGAGACGATCTGGCTGACCACGTCGCCGTAGTCGTACCGGGAGCGAGCGCCCGACAGGGCGTCTGTGGCGAGATCAGCGGCCTGGCCGTCGACGTACTGCTGCAGCACCCGGACGACCTCGGAGCGCACCAGCAGCTCCAACTCGGCGTCGAGGGGCTGGCCGATGTACGAGCTGAGAACCGATCCCCAGGTGGGGTGGTACTGGTCGTTGCCGTACGGTTCGGCCAGGGCGAGCGCCAGGTCCTGGCGGATGCGAGACGCGCCGGTGAGCATGCCGTATCCGCCCTCCCCCACGATGAGATCCCCGCCTGACAGGGCCAGTCCTTTCACCAGCCACCTCCCTCACCCCTTGACCGGTCACCAGCCCCTGGCAGACAGCCTCAGATCGCTCATGTCGTGGGTGGCGCCGCTCGGGGTGGTCCCCGGGGGGATGTAGGTGTACCAGTGCGGGGTGATCGTCGTGTCCCCCGGAGCCAAGCCGCTGATCACTCCGAACATGCTGCGCTGCATGCCGTCCTTGGCGGCCACCGCGAGCTGCCAGTCGCCCGCAGCGGCAGCGGCCGTGGACGCCCCGGTCAGGCCCACGGCGATGCGGAGGGTTCCGGCCGCTGCCCCGATGACCCCGTAGATGGACAGCTCGACCTGACCGAGCGGGCCGACCAGGACCGTCACCGGCTGCCAGACAGACGCGGGGAACGGAGTCCAGGTCTGCTGTGGGTACGTGCCCGGCACGTAGCTGCCGGGCGCCTGCCGCGACTGCCCCCACGGCTGAGGGGGCCACGGGTCAGCTGGGAAGGCCGCGTCCACCAGCGCCGCCAGCGTCCACGTGCCCATCGACCGGTCGATGAGCCAGGTCTGCCCGAGCATCGGCCGGACCACGGTCCGGCGGATCGACAGCGCGACCTCGATGTACTGGCCCTGCGGGTCGACGCACAAGGCCATCCCCTTGGCCTCGTCGATCTGCCTGATCTGTACCTGCTTCAAGCTGAAGCCGACGCCCTTCACCACTGAATTCACCACAGCCCCCTCACCGGACAGCGCCACCGGCAACCGGCAGGCCCAGCAGGCTGCTCGGCCCCTGACGGCTGAGCCGGGCCGGGGCCGCGATCGTCAGGTCCGTGGTGAAGCTGCCGCCTTCCCCGAACTGGAACTGGTGGGTCACGGTGGTGACGTAAGCCTGGAAGTCGAAAGCCGGGATCTTGATCAGCATCCCGGGCCACACCTCCGGCATGAAGGTGAGCGGGACCGAAGCCGAGTACTGGTACGCGAACTGCCGGAGGAACAGGAAGATGGCCGCGAACAGCTCGGCCTTGGGCCCTACCAGACCCGGCATCTCCTGGTAGTCCGGCCTGGCCCCGAACCGATCCTTGATCCAGGAGGACAGCTTCTGGGCCTCGTCGTCAGAAAGGTCCAGGCCGAAGAGCGCTGACCAGACGGCGGGGATGTCGATGTTCACCACGCCGGTGGTGAACAACGCCATGTTCTCGATGAACCCGAGGTTGCCCGACTCACCAGTGGCCACGTTGAACTGGTTGCCGTTCAGTGACGACACCACCGCGAACTGATGCGTCACCAGGAAGTCGTCACTCCAGTTCACGGTGAAGTCCCGAACCTCGATGGGCTCGATCACCATGGTGGCGGCGGTGCCCCACATCCCGTAGTAGTCCGGGTACCACGCCACCAAGTCGCCGTTCGGCGCGCTGCTGAAACTGCGCATGGTCGAGGTGAAGACGTTCTTGAGGTACGGCAGCAAGGGCTGATCGTTCAGGAGCGCCCGAGGCCCCGACAGGGCCTGGGACAGGAAGAAGTTCCCGTCGGTCTGCGTCGACATGACCGGTAGCCAGGCGTTGTCGCCAAACATCTTGTCGAATGGGTCGTCCGGGTTGTAGCCGGGGATCTGGTCGCCGGTCGTGAACTGGGGCGGTGTGGGCGCGCCAGTGGGGCTTCCGGTGCCGGTGGCAACGACTCCGCCTCCGTCGGTGGTGTAGGAGATCCGGGGCAGGAAGCCGCCGTAGTCCCAGTAGGAGGGGTCGTCCGCCGGGTTAGCGCCGACCTCGTGGGGCTGGGCCCCCTGGCGGTGCGCGCCGATCGTCGACCGGCCGTCCCCGAGGGACATCTCCACGTGGTGGATCGAGTCCAGGGAGGAGCCCTTGAACACCAGCGCGCCCGGGGTGCGCAGGGCGACGTCGACCGTGACCTGCTGGCCTTGGTCGCGGCACCACTTCGCCTGGTCGGCCGCCACACGCGGCAGGTTGTAGAGGCTCCCCAGCGCGCGGAGGTAGATGCTCTGGACGAAGGAGGAGCAGTCCAGGCCCGGTGGCGGGGAGCCGAGCAGTACCGCTTCCTGAGTGCCGCCATACTGCTGGGTGTACGGGATGTCGGGCCACTTGTTGCACAGGTCGACGGCGGTCTGGGCGAGGACGAGACCCGAGGTCGCGCCCATCGGTCGGCTGGTGAGGCTGCTGGTGCCGGGAGAGGTCCCGCCGGGGCTGGAGGACATCGCGGACACCATGGCGGCAGCAGCACGCTGGTGGCGTCCGTAGGTCGCCTCGGGGTCCATGCCGGACACCTCGACCTTCTCGCACTGCTGGCCCAGGGTGAGCTTCGACGTGGGGCCGACCTTGTCGTCCCACTCCTTGAACCAGCGCTCGGCGGCGGTGGCCACGTCGGTGACCTGGGCGAGGCTCCCCCAGTAGTTGCCCGGCCTCATCTGGAAGATCCCGACGTTGCCGAAGAGGTTCGGGGTCTTCGAGTTGGGGTCGCTGCCCAGGGTGCTCTCCTGGATCGCCGCCATCAGCGCGGCGGTGATGGTCTCCGTTGCCGAGCCCCGCTTGCGGCCGACGTTGTAGATGGTCTCTGCGTTGCGCAGCCCGTCAGCGGGGAAGGTCTCCCCGGCGTACGCGCCGTTCAGGACGTTCGACACGCCGCCTGCGCCCGAGCTGCCGCCGATCGAAGAGCCGCCGATGGAGGCCAGCATCTGCCGGACTTGCTTGTCGGCGGCGTCGACCTGGTCGTTGACCTGCTTGGCGAGCTTCTCGACGACCTTGAACCAGTTGTCGGGGATGCGGGCGATGTGGACCTTGTGCTCGGGCCAGCCCACGACCTTCTTCAGGATCGTGAGGATCACGTTGGTCATGCCGCCGTCGCTGATCCCGCTGTCCTTCCGGGCGTCGATGAGGGCCTGGTTGACCATCAGCTGCGATGCTTCGGAGTAGCTGTCCCAGTACCAGTACTGCAGGCGCTTCAGTGAACAGGAGGCGGTCAGGTTGACGACGCGGGGCCACGCGGTCACCAGTGGGACTGAATTCAGGTAGCCGGTGAAGACCTGCACCCACTGCAGCCGCTTCATCTGGACGGCGATCCGATCGTTCGGGGTGAAGATGCGGTCGTACTTCCGTCGGGCGTTCTGCAGGGAGAAGGAGAAGGTCGACACGCCATCGCTTCGCCGGACCAGCGTGCCGGTCACCAGGTCGTCCGAGACGTCCACGATGCCGTTGTGTTCGGTGTGCACGTACACCTTGACGCCAGGGGCGTAGAGAAACTGGGGCATGTGGCGGCCACCTCCACCCCTTCACGGGGCGGAGGTGGTGAAGTGACAGTGCCTTCACTGAAAAGTGTTCCGCGCGGAACACTTTCGACAGGGGAGGGGGCCAGGGCAAAAGTGTTCCGCGCGGAACACTTTTCAGTAGCCGTACCGTATGTTCGGCGGCGTTCCCTCGTTCGGCCCGGGGGTCGGGCTGACCAGATCGCCGATGTCCGAGCCCGTCCCGCCGGACGGGTTGATCACGGTGGTGTACCCGCCCGAGGGTGCGCTGTCGCCCCCGAGCTGGACCCCGGTCGGCCAGAAGTAGCGCATATCGGCGTCCGCAGATGTCCCGAGCACCGCCTGCGAGGGGGTGAAGGTATCGGGGTCCTGGGGTTCGCGAGTGGTCTCGAAGACCACCGACGGGGTCCAGATGATCCCGCCGACCTTGTCCCCCCACTCGATCCCGCGCAGCGGGACTCCCTCTCGGTCGAAGCTGCGTGCAGCGATCAGCACGCGCATGGGGGTGACCAGACCGGCCCGGCCGGGGTCCATGATGAGGTCGGCGTAGCTCTGCATCCAGTCAGAGAAGGCTGTCCGTTCATCGACGCCCACGAGTAGGGGCTGGAGGGTGAACTGGGCGGGGGCGGAGCGGTGCGGGTAGTAGGCCCGCCGGTTTCGGCCGGATGACTCGGCGGCGACCATCACGGCACCATGACTCAGCCCCGCCACGCGCAGCCGGTACTGCCGGGCTGTTCCTCCGGAGCCGTAGGACAGGCTGCAGTTCAGCCCGCGTCGTGAATCCGCCACGCCTTCACCTCACCTTCAGCGTGAACTTCTGTGATCGTCTCGTCCTTCACCTGGCATGGCCTGCGCTTCAGGTCCACTCCCGGTCGTGGTCAGCGGCCTCGGCGGCAGGGGCGTCCTCCTGGAGAGCCGGATCGTACGGGGCGTAGGTCGGTCTGGAGATCCGCTCCCAGTCGGCCTGGCTGAGGTCCGGCCACAAGCCGTTCAGTGTCATCGTGAAACCGGTCATGGGCACCAGCCCAACCAGGTCCGGAGGCAGGGGCTGCGGCATCGAGACGGGGACGTCCGCTCCCCACTGGCTGTCCGTCATCCACTGCCTCCCTTGGTGATGCTGTCGAGGATGCCGCCGTTGAACTCGGACTGCCGCCAGCCGACACCGGCGGAGATTCGCTCGATGTAGCTCGCGATGGCCTGTGCCTGGGCCTCCTGGAAGCCCCCTTGGGACGATCCGGCCTTCACGATGACGTCCGACCCGGCCTGTACGGGGAAGAGCGTCAGCTGGTAGCCATGAGCGAACTTGGCGGTGCGGTGCTCGATGCTCCCGTCGCCGTCGACCTCCTGCACGGCCTTGAGGTACACCTGCCAGCGCCAGCCCCGAGCCGGGTAGGAGAACGTCGCGGGCTCGTGCATGCGGCCGGTGGTCGTGGCATCCCGGGACTGGTACTGCATGATGGCGCGGCACTGGGAGACGAACTTCTCCGCCAGTCGCCACGACACACCGGGGTGATCGCTCTGTCCCGGTGCAGCTCGTCCCTGGCTGCGGTCCTCTCCGAGCTGGCCGACGATGACCAGGTCGGAGAGCGTGGCGCCGGTGATCTGGACCACCCGGCCGCCGACTGTGTCGGTCACCGAGGTGTGGATCTGGAAGCCCCAGTCGATCTGCTCCGGGTTGATCCGGAAGACGATCTGGGGGCCACCGGTGAAGCCGAGGGATGCGAGAGCCATCTCAGCCTCCGGTCGCGGGCATCGACGGGAAGGTGGTGTTCGGGTTGGTCGGCGGGGTCGCGGACGCCGCAGCTCCGTTGGTGCCGCTGGTGTCGAGCAGCATGAGCAGCCGCTTCGCCTCCTGGGTCAGGCCGATCGTGACCCCGCCGCCCGGTGCGGCGTTCTGCTTCTTCCAGTCGTCCAGGGACTGGCCGCTGTCGTCGGTGGCGTTGGCTTCCGCCTTGAAATCACGCAAGGGGTCGATCTTGTCGCCGCCGAGGATGTCCTTGACGGTCTGCCCCCGGCCGTTGCTGTCGAGGATGACGGCGTCGCCCTGGGCCAGCTCGTTCCGGTGGTTGGTGACGGCGTCCTCCAGGGAGACGACTCGCTTCTTCCCCCCGGCGGTGGTCACCACGACCTGGGTCTTCCCGTCGTCCTTGACCTTGCCCAGCAGGGCCTCGACCACGGGGTCCATGTTGCCACCCGTGATCTTGTCCATAGCCCACTTGCGGTACGCCTCGTCGGCGGCCGTGTTCCCCAGGTTGATCGGGAGTACCGCCGTGCTCTGACCAATGGCCGGGTTGTAGTTGTCGTTGCCGCCTCGGTTGATGCCCTCGACCACCTTGTTCTTCTTGCTGGTCTCGGCCTGGTGCTTCTTGTCGGCGTCGCTCAACTCCTGCTTGGCTGCGCCTGCCAGCCCGCCCTGGGACTTGGCCGCGATCTGCCGCACGACCCAGCGGGCGGCATCCAGCGGCTGCTCGGCGCCCTTGGGAAGGACGAGCGTCAGCGCGGCCACCAGGTCGTAGGCCACCGGGTACCAGGTCGTCAGCAGACGGCTGGCGATGTCGTCTACCTCGGCGTCGGACAGTGCCTTCTTGCCGCTGACCTTGAGCTTGTTGGTGATCTCCTTCTCGACCCACTCCTGCACGCCGGGCTTCAACGCGTTCCCCGTGACCAGGCTGTCCAGCTTGCCCTGCGCACTCGCCTGGACGTCTGCGGACGCGAGGTACTGGGAGGGCGTCACTCCGGCGACGGAGGACGCGAGGAGGGTATAGCTGGAGCCGAGCCGGTTGGAGAAGTCCGTGTCCTGGAACGAGCGGCCGAGAGAGGTCTTCAGCTGCTGCTGCAGCCTGGCGGCATCGACCGCCGTGTTGCCGCCCATGCCGTTGGAGGCCGCCGTGCCCACCAGGTTGGTGAACTCCGCGCGTGCCATCTGCGCGTTGATGCCCGCCTTCCCCGCAGAGTCGCTGACGTCCTTCAGGGCGTCGGAGAGCTGCTTGAAGTTCGTGACGGCGGCCTTGCTGACAACCTGAAGCGTCTGGAGTGATTCACCGACGCTCGCGCCGTAGGCCGTCTTGCCGTGGTAGATCATGTTGAGCGCGTCCTGGCGCCCGGGGCCGCCCTCCACCTTCGAGTTGTAGCCGAGCTTGGTCACCCCCTTGAACGCCTGGCGGGCCTCGTCGCTGGAGAACACACCGAGCGTGCTCCACCGGTACGCCTCCTCGTGGAGCCGCTCCCCGAAGCCCGCGAAGTTCGAGCCGCCCTCCACGCTCTGGTAGAACGCATTCTTGTCCCGCTGAGACCTGATCTCAGCCGGGATCTGGCTCCCTACGGCGATTGCGGCACCCGCCACAGCCCCCCACGGGCCGAACCGGGCGGCGAGCAGCGAAGGCGCGTTCTGCTGCACCCACTGCCCGATCCCGGAACCGCCGGACCAGCTACCGCCCACCCCGCCACCGCCACCGCCGCCACCGCCGCCACCGCTTGATGGCGAAGGTGGCGGCGTGTAGGGGTACGGGCCCTGCTGCCCCTGCGCTCCCGGCATCATCCACGGCATGCCGCCGACGACTGTCATGGGATGGCCGCCCACGCCCGGCCACGGCGTGGACGCGGGCCCGGCTGGGGCCGCAGGGGTTTGAGGAGCAGCCGACGCTCCAGCCTGGCCGCGCTGGGGCTGGTTAAGCAGCACCTGGGATGTGAAGCGCTGCGCCTGGGCCTGGAACCACCCAACCGTAGGCAGGAGAGGGGCCTGCGGGATGCGACCACCCATCAGGGCCTGGACCAGCGCCATCGCTCCGCCCGCAGGGCTCGCTGGCGGCCCGCCCGGGGTAGGCCCGTACGTGCCCTGCATGTGCACCAGGGCCTGGAGCGTCTGCTGCATCTGCCGGGTGGCAGCCATCTGAGCCTGGGTGCTGGCGAGCAGTGCCGCGAGCGCAGGCGGCGTGTTCGGAGGCGGTGGAGTCGCCATCAGGTCCACTCCCTGTCGGTCGGGTCATCGGCGAGCACAGGGGCATCAGCAGGGTCGTAGGTGTCCCTCACGGTCACTCGCCGGTTGTTCGACATGGCGGCCTGCATCCGGTCCCAGTCGGAGATGCTGGCGCTCTCGTCCCAGTCCACTCCGCTGTAGTCGAAGTCCACGTCGTCGTCGTTCTCCGGCCGCCACTCCCGGACCTCGTCCGCGAAGACGCGCTCCGGGTCGACGCCTGCGGCCACGAGGGCGCGCTTCAGCGCCTCACGGTCCGCGCGGGCGGCCTTGAGGCCGTCGGCGAAGTTGAGCAGGTCGGCCGCCAGGGCCTGGACGGCGGAGGGCCGACGGACGTTCAGCAGACCCCGGCGCTCGGCTACTCGGAGGCGCCGTTCGAGCCAGGGGTCGAGTCCGTCGGCCCGAAGGCTTTTCCCATGGCCTCGACCACCTGAGCCACCGTGTGCTCCAGCTCCAGGAACTCCTGGAACACCTGGGCGATGGTGAATCCGAACCAGTTCTTCTTCACGTAGTTGAAGCGGGCATGGGCCCACTCCGCGAGCTGGGAGTCCTCTCCGATGGGTGTGGGAAGCTCCTCGCCGTCCACGGACACGGTCGCCAGCGCCGCGATGGCGGTGGTGTAGGCGAGCTGCTCGCCCGCAGTCCCGACGTACGGCTTGACCAGGAGAGCGATGGCGAGCTGTTCGTCAGGGCCGAGGGTGCGGAGCACGAAGGAGTGCCCCAGCCACGTGAAAGTCTTCGTGAGCGCACCGAGGTACAGGAGTCCCTCGAAGGGCTCGGTGTGCCGCTGGTCGAACGTCGGCAGCACGTTGCCGTCGCTGTCCACCAGCGCCCCAGCCGGAGGAACGCGGTCGGGGGCCCCTGGCCGGACGCTCGCCGGGTCGTACGTGCCGTACTCGCCCATCACGCCCCCAGCCGGGTCGAGTGGGTGTAGGCAGCAACGATGGGCTTGGCGACGTCCAGGCCGCCGACGGTGATGGTGTCGCCGTCGGCGATGTCCACGATCGTGCAGTTGTGGTACGTCTTCCCGCGCCAGCGCGACGGGTTGTTCTCGGTGCCTGGCGGCTTGATGATGGTCTGCGCGGTTACAGCATTCGGCGTCGAGGCGAGCCTGTCGAAGATCTCGACGATGTTGTTCGTCCCGCTCATGTCGGCCAGCTGCTCCCAGATCGCCTCGTTCCACAGCTCCTGGATCGTCATCTGCAGCGTGCCCAGGGACAGCACCCGGGAAGTCGCGATCTCCACCGGGGTGCGACTGCCGAGCGGGTGGATCGCCGCGTACGCCTGCCCCTTGTCGCTCCAGGCCCGCTGGCCAGAATCTTCCACGCTGAGCAGGAACGCGATCGGCCTCCCGGCCCACGAGAAGACGCTGTACCCCGATCCGGTGACCCTCGCCTGTGTTGTCGGCATCGCCGCTCCCCTGTTCAGAACCCCTGTCACCTCTTGAGGGGCCGCAGAACAGGGCGAGACAGGGCAGCGGCGCGGTCAGGTCGGAATGCCGGTTCTGCGCAATAGGGATGGCGCGTGGCGGTATCGTCCCAACGGGCACTGCACCAATGCTGGGGCGGTTCGGACCGCACACTTCAGCACGGAGAGAATGAGTGCCCCGCTGCCAACCATGAGGACCCATCTATGACGATCACCCTCCCCGAACCGGCCGCACCACCCGACGAGGAAAGCACCGAAACCCGTGTGATCACGGTCGGTGTTCTCAAGGGGGGAACCGGGAAGTCCCGCCTGGCCATGCTCATCGCCCTCATCCTGGCCGTCGTCTTCCGGCGCCGTGTGGTCGTCTTCGATGCCGACTCGGCCAGCCAGACGTCGATGAAGTGGATGGACAAGGCGAAGCTCCGTGGCTACGCATGGCCCTTCGAGGTCATCCGGCACCCCTTCGAGACCCTGGACCAGGAGATCGACAAGATCCGGGCCAGGGGCGATGTGGATGACATCATCGTGGACGTCGGCGGCGGCAACCTCGCCTCGTTCCTGGCAGCGGTCAGGCGCTCGAACATCCTCCTGGTCCCCCTGTGTCCCGACGAGGGGGACATCGAGCAGGCCCCGCAGACCCGGGAAGCGGCTCTCATGGGCGCCGCACGCAACACCGTCGGCGGCGTGGTCATGTTCTACCTTCTCAACCGGTGCAGCATGACCAGCAACGACCGAGTCAGCGCCCGCAACGTTCTCCTCGACGAGCGCCAGGCTGACGGCCCGTTCCCGCTGTGCGACATCGAGTTGCCGCAGCTGGTTGCCTACCAGCGTTCCTTCGGACGCATCCCGGGGCAGAAGGTGCCCGACGATGCTGAGGACCACATCCGCTGGAAGGACCTGAGCAACTTCGCCCCCCTCCTGATCGAGACTGGTGTGCTCACTGCTCAACAAGCCGTCGATGCCAGTCTGATCACCCACCGCGAGCTGAAGGACGCCAACATCTTGACCCCCGAAGAGCTTGAGGCGGTGACGGTCTGATGGCCAAGGGACAGATGCTGCCCCCTAGCACGGGCGCGCCTCTCGAAGTGACGCCCGAGTTCGTAGAGCAGGAGGCCCGATCGGGCGCGGCCTCCGGCTCCAAGGCCAACGCGAAGCAGCCTGCCAAGGTGGTCAAGGCCAGCACCCCGGAGGAGGCCACCACTCCTCTGCCTGCTGTTGATGCCCCCCCGGCAGAGATCTGCGAGGTGGTCGACAAGGTCATCGCAGAGGCCAACGCCGAACTCGCGGTCAACCAGGCCACGGCCGCCATCATCTGGGTCAACAAGGTCGGCCCCGTGGTGCGGCTCGCCAAGGAGTCCGGCTCGTGGAAAGAGGCCGTCGACCCGGCTACCGACAAGGTCTACAGGAGCTGGATCAAGTGGGGTGACGACCGGGGCATCTCCAAGACCCATCTCTACCGGCTGGTCAAGGAGGTGCCCGTCTCCAAGGCCCTGGAAGGGGTCTACACCGGCCAGCTGACCACCCGCCAGGTCGACTTCCTCTACACCGTCATGCGCAAGCACGGCGGGGAAGCCATGGCGGGGATGTGGCAGAAGGCGGTCGAGTTCGGCGGCCCGACCCTGGCCAACCTGGAGAAGGCCAAGCAGGCCCTCAACCTCTCGACCACCGCGTCCGACGACGAGGATGCCGACGAGCTAGAGGCGAAGAACGGCCGAATGCTGCAGTTGAAGGCAGTCCGGGTGGACTTCGACCCAGACCGCCTTCGCGCCGATGCGGCCCGCGATCCGAAGGCCGCCCGCGAGTACGCCGACCTTCTTGGGACCGTCCGCAACATCGTTCTCGAAGCCATCGGCCAGGACGCGCAGTAAGAACCGTTCCGCGCGGAACGGTTTCCGGCCCGGCCCCCGCCAGTTCGGCAGGGCGGCCGGGCCGATCCATGTCCAAAAGTGTTCCGCGCGGAACGGTTTCCTACTGCTGCTGCTGCGCGGAGGTGTCGCCGGTGGTCAGGTCCACGGACAGGGACACGGTGATGTAGTTGAGCGGCGCAGCGGGCTTGTACTGGAAGGTCGCTGCGATCACCGACGGGTCCGGGGAGAGCTGGCGAACCTGGAGGTTGGCGTAGGCGATGATCGTGCCGTCTGCCACAGCCCGTTCGAGGATTCCGGCGAGGGCGCCCTTGACGTTCATCGTCATGTCGGCGTCGATCGGGGCGCCGATCAGCCCCGAGGAGTCGAGGCCCGTCTGCACCATCTGCAGCAGGGTGTCGCCGATGCGAACCATGCTGATTTCGGAGGTCAGCAGTGCCGACATGTTGGTGGTCACGCCATGGCGAACCATCAGCTGGGAGGTGCGGTTGATCTCGGCGACCGCGACCCCGCTCTTGCTGAGGGTGTTCTTCGCAGCCATCGTCATGGCCTGGGCGACACTGGCAGGCAGGCCACTGAAGGACGACAGGACCGACCGGGTCAGACCTCGGTTGACGGCGTTGCGGGCGAGCTGCCCGGCCATGGCCGCCGCGAGGTAGTAGCCATCCACCTCGGTCGAGGCGTTCACCGCCGCGTTGAAGAGCAGGAGCCGGTTCGGGTAGGCGAGCACGACGCGCTTGGAGGCCGTCTGGATGGCGAGCTGGTCGTGCGTGGAGGCGTTGTCGTAGTTGCGGGGCAGGCCGACGAAGGCGAGGCGGCCGTACCCGGCTGCTGCGGCGTTCTCGCAGTGGTTCTTGATGTCCGTCAGCAGGTTGGCGACGTTCGTTGAGCTGTGGGTGTTGTAGGCCCCGTCGACCCAGAGCGGCACGATCAGTTGGATCAGGTAGTTGGCTTCGAGCTTCGCGTAGGCCGCGCGCAGCTGCTCCCGGAAGTCGATGCCTTCGGCCGGGTTGGTCGGGAGGCAGATCACCGAGGCAGCGCCGTTCTCCAAGGCCACCTTGGCGGCCAGAGTCAGAGGCGACGTCACCTGACTGGCACTCGGGTCCAACGGCGCGGTCGTCAGCATCGGCGCCCCGTACGTCGCCACCACGTCCGCGAAGGACTCGAACTGCTGCGGGGTGTAGTACGACGGCGAGGTGAACTGGTAGGCGATGCGGACGAGGTCCCCGTCCTTCAGGCCGTTGGGGCTCGGCTTGGTCAGGTCGCCGCTGTCCGCGCTCAGTCGTTTGAGCACGGTGACCGCCGTGGACGCACCGTCGGTGCCCGCCAGCGTGGTCAGGGAGTAGTCGACTCCCACGGTGAGGAGGGTGCCGTCGAGCTTGCGCACGACGGGTGCCGGGATGGCAGGCGGTCCGACCACGGCCTGCGTGTAGGCGCCGGTCTGTGCGAGCGCGACGTTGCTCGCGGAGTAGACGGCGAGCACCTCGGAGGCCGTCTGGTAGCCGAGGGCCGGGCCGACGAGTGTGACCGCGTTCGTCGTCACCGAGCGCGGGGCCACCGACGGCGCGGTGACATCGCTTACCGACACCCCAGGCGGCGTGTACGTCGTACCGGAGACATCCACCATGGTCCACCACCCGCGTTGAGGAGTTGCTGCATTCACCCCTTCGCGGAGACGACTGGACGGCAGACAGGATCAGTGCCAGATACCGAAGCCGCCGCCGTTGCTCTCGATGGACATGTCCGGGGTGGCGGTGACCTGGAAGCGGCTCAAGGGGACGAGGGTGTTGGTGGCCGGGTCGGGGATGAACTCGCCCTGGAGGTCGATGGTCAGGGTGCGCTCGTAGACGATCTCGTCCGTCTCCCAGGGGGTACCGGGACTGGCATCGTCCCCGGTCGGCTCCGCCTGGTCCCACTGGACGTTCACCGCGATCAGGTCGTTCGTCTCGAAGGTGCGCCGGAACCGGCCGAGGATCTGGTCCTGGCCGCCGAACGCGGTGACCCGCAGCAGTTGGTCGAAGATGCGGTCGCGCTGGAGCGAGGACAGCGCCACCACGGTGTAGCTCAGCGAGCCGTGGAACCGCCAGCGGGTGTAGGGGGCGACCAGGCCCCCGGTAGTCGGGTGCGTTGTTTCTAGGTGGGCGACGCCCGCCCGCTCGATCTTGTCGGTGTCGGAGTAGTTGATCCAGACGCTGGGGAAGGCTGTCTTGCTGACGGGGTATTCCAGGCTGCACGGCAGATCGCGGAACTCGGGGTCGTCGTACTGGGAGTCGAAGACGACCTTGAACGCTTCCAGCCCGATCGTCTTGATCCGGGTTACGAACATCAGCCCCAGTGCTCCTCGTCGTCCTCGTCGTGAGCCTCGTGCCGTGACGGCTCCTCGCCGACCACGGTGAAGCCGTGCTTGGAGCGGACGTCGTCAGCGAAGTTGCCCCGGCTGTTGCCGTGCTGGTCGTACCTCGGGTCTTCCTCCACTGGCCCCCTCGGGCTGACCTCGTAGACGTGCGGTGTGCCGCCGTACGCTCCGGCGGCGCGCTCGGCGTAGTGCCAGGCGTTCTCCTTGCCGGTGGCGTAGGCGTATCCGGCCTCGTGGGTGAAGCGGCCGAAGTTCCCGTTCGAGCCGTGGTTGGGGTGGACGTGCTCCAGGTCCTCGGCGGTGGTGCCGTGGTAGTAGCGGGGAGCCGAGGTGCCGTCTTCGTCCGAGCGCTGGTCGTGGATGTGCACCGGCACCGGGCCGTGGCCGCTGTCCTTCAGGGCCTGCAGGAGGTGCTCGTGGTGAACGTCATGGTAGGCCGGGTCGGTCGGGTGCGAGCCCGGCCCGGTGTTGTAGAGGTTCTCCCCGTGGTCGGTGACGTTCAGGTTCACCTGGCCGTGGCGCTCGGGGCTGTACCCGTGCTGGCGGATGGAGTTGGCCAGACTGCGGACGTTCTCGCTGGCCTGCCCACCCCAGACGTCGTGGTGGGACAGGCCGCCGTCGCCCGCACCGCTGTGCGGGTAGTAGCCGCCTTCGAGGTCGTTCGGGTGGATTTCGTCGGTCCCCTCCCACGGCTGCCACCCGGCAGTCCGGCTCAGCTGCGCGGCGTTCTTCCACAGCAGGCTCATTTGAAGTCCTCTCCGTGCAGGCGGACGAAGTTCCGCCAGCCTCTGTCACCGACATAGACCCGCTGGGCCACGAGGCCGCAGCGCTGGGCTGCGGCGGTCATCGACGTGTTCAGGAACGAACGAGGGTGGAGCCCGGGGTGCCGCCACCGGACGCCGACGTTACCGGGAGCGATGGCACCGGGGCGGCGGCCTGGAGTGGTCCACGGCTGGGCGGCCTCCCGCCTGGAGATCCGGCCTGGGGCTCCGGGGTACGACATGGGCTTGTCCGAGACCAGGATGCGCTGACCGGTCTTCCGGTCGACCCGGTACGTCTTGCGTCGGGCACCGATCGGTGCGGCCCGCCTGAAGATCAGGACCTGGACTTTGCCGCTGGCCGTGGTGCGGGTCTTGGCCTTCGGGTTCTTCTCCCGTTCCATGCCCGTGGGGTCGTCGATCCACATCGGGATGGTCTTGCCCGCCAGGCTGCGCATGGTGAAGGCCCGGGTGCCGTGGTCCTGGTACCAGACGTAGTCGTCGGCCCACTGCACGCCGAAGTAGCCCCGGCCGTAGAGAGGCTGGACCCTTCGGGCGGCTGCCCCGCTCAGCTTAGGCATCTTGCGTCGTACGTCGCGCACAGCGATCAGCGCGGCCTGGCGGGCTGGTCCCGGTGCCAGCCCCTTCTCCACCATGATCATCCTGTCCGGGTGTGCGGACAGGTGGACCTCCGGGACCTCGACCTGAGGCACTACAGCTCCTGCTGCGACTTCGCAGCAGGCAGCGGAAGCTCAGGGGTGCTGTCTGCAGGGATGAGCCCATGGTGCTGTGCGATCAGGTGCACGAGTTCGTTGGTGCGCTCGTCCACCGCATAGTCATGCTCTGCGCGGAGTCTGTCGTGCCTGCTCTGCCGGTTCTGGGAGAGCAGCAGGATTGGTCCGGTGAATCCGGCCTGGAAGGAGTAGACCAGGTTCAGCAGGACGTACGGGTAGGAGTCCCAGGCATGTATCCAGCCGTGCGAGCTGTTGAGGACGATCCATGCCATCGTGAAGGCGGCTTGCCCGAGGATGAAGGTCCAGGTGCCCATGCTGTTGGCGACGCCGTCGGCAAGCCGGTCGCCGAGCTTGCGATCTTCATGGACAGCGATGTTGGCGGGGTGCCGGTGCAGGGCGAACAAGCTCAGTTCCTCTCACGGAGCGGTATCAGGGGCCCCCGCAGAACCTCGACGTCGCCGAAGGACTGAGGGGTGGGCCCGGTGCGGCTCAATATCGAGACCAGGGCGGTGGTGTTCGGTGGGATGAGGTAGGCGACCGAGTCCTGGTCCTCCGCCGCTGCGCGGGCGAGGTTGTAGGAGATCGCCGCATCACGCTGGTAGGGCGTTCCCATGCCGGTGCGGACGGTCGTCCTGGCAGGAACGCGCAGTTGGAGGCGCTCGCCGGTAGCGCGCATGCAGAAGTCGCCGGAGTGAGCGCGGAAGTCACTCGTGGTCTCCAGGTTGACTTCCTGGGGAGCGACGACCCCCCGGGCGGTGAAGCTCTGAGAGTCGTCACCGTCGGTGAAGATGGCAGGCCGAACGATCAGGGCCCGGTAGCCGCCCTCGAACCGCGTGCCGTAGCAGCTCGGGCATTTGTTGCGTTCCGGCTGGCCGTAGGCGGCCGAGACCCGGCTGGTGGAGCACACCGGACACAGGCCGACGTCACCAGCCTCGTGGTCCTGGGCGGTCCAGAGCAGAACGAACAGCGCGTACTCACCGAGGGCATAAAGCGCCTGGGTGTGGGCAGCGCGCTCCTGCTCCACCTCCCAGTCCTGGACTCGGCGAGTGTAGGTCCCGATGGGGTGGATGTTGACCATCAGGACTCCGGGGTACCAGCGACTGACGCAAGCACCGCAGCACGGGTTTCCTGCGGCACGGTGGCGCCCACCTTGGCCCCGGCCAGCGTGATGTTGCTGGCCGGGGCCACGCTGCTGCAGATCCAGCGTCTTGCCAGGATGGTCACGCTGTACGCCACCGGCGGCCTCCTAGGCAGAAGAGCAGAACCTGAGACAGGCAGATGCGGAGATAAGCAACTAGCTAGAAGGCTTGCTGGCCCGGCTGGTCGACGGTGTGGGTATCGGCCGGGGCTTCGGCCGGGACCGGCGGGAGCGCCGGGGTGTGGGTGTCAGCCGGGGCTTCGGCCGGGACCGGCGGGAGCGCCGGTGCCGAGCCCGTTCCGCTGCCGGGGGCGGGCGTGGGAGCGGGCGGCGCGGTCTCCAGCCCGGCGGTCACCCGCAGCTCCTTGAGGGGCTTCTTGATCGCCGCCACGAGGTCCGGCACCGACGCGGCGACCTCGGCCTGGCTGGGCACGTCCGGCTGAACGGTGTGGGTGGCGACGACGGGCAGCTTCTCCTGGAAGGTCCGCGTCTGGACGCGCGTCTGCAGCGAGACCCCGTCAGCTGCGACCTCCACGTTGGCTACAACGATCAGGTTCGTCACCCAGGGCTCGTCCCCCCACACCTTGGCGATCTCGGTACCCAGCCACGTCTCGATGAGGCGTCCGGCCTCGACACGGTCCAACACGGTCAGCATCTTGTTCCCCTTCTCCGGCCTGGGACAGTCAACGGACTCGTCCACCCCTTGAGCACCGCAGCACGGTCCGGGACAGGATCAGTAGAAGCGGGTGGAGAAGCGCGGCCTCGCAGCCGCCGACAGCGGGAACCGCGTCGGTCCGAACCGGCCGTACACCCCTCCGCTCGCCAGAACCCGGGGCCTGCCCAGCCCCATGTTCGCGATCTTGAAGGTCTGGAGTTGGCTAGTAAGGACCGGCTCTTCGCCTGCCAGGATGTTCTGCCACCGGTCCATGTAGTCCCGCCGGTCGAACCGAGAGACGCCGGAGCCGGAGGAGAACTCGGGCTGCTCGACGTAGGAGCGCACCAGGTGGCGCAGGCACTCCACATACAAGGCCGACTCCAGCAGCGATCCCCACTGGGTGACCGGGAAGCCCGCTCCGCCGTCACCGTCGATCGTGTAGGTCTGGTACGGCTGCGCCGTGGTGTTGAGCTTCCCCACCGCGATGCGCAGCAGCTGTGCCACGCGGTTGCGGCCCCAGTTGGCCTGGACGTACGCCTGCAGGTGCGGACCGCCCACCTCGAAGTCGTAGAGGTCGACAAAGCGGATCATGACGCCCTCGACGATGGCCTTCATCGGATCGGCCAGCTTGTCGTAGTCCGGCGCGGAGGAGCCCACCTCGACGTCCAGGCGGTAGCTGTCGGGAGTGCCCGCCACCGTGTAGGTCCACAGCAGGTAGTAGTACCCGGGGGCGGCGGTCTCCGCGCTCGTCAGACGCACGGTGTACTCGCCGGGCCCACCGTGGTCAGCGGCCCGGGAGAAGACCTGGGCATTGGTCGTATCGTCGTGGGCCAGAACGACCGTCACTGGACCGTCTGCGTCACCAGGTTGGCCATCGCGGTGCACCAGGAGGCCGAAGGTCCCGGCGCCGTAGCGGGAGACGTAGGCGCGGTCGAGCATCAGCTGTCCGTGTAGTTCGTCAGGATGCAGGCAGCCCGCACCGTGGGGAGCATGATCTGGCCGATCGGGGTCAGGTTGCCCGCGTGGACGCGCAGGCCGTACGTGGCTGTGCCGGGTACGACGTTGGCCGCGCCGATCGCCGCGCTGATCTCGCTGCGGTAGTACCCGGCGCCCCAGGGCGAGGTGTTGGGCATCACCTGCCAGTTCGTGCCCCCGCCGACGATGCAGTCGTTGCCGTTCACCTGAGGTGCGACCTCGTAAGTCATCGCCATGTCGCTGTAGCAGGCGACCTCGGTGGTGACGATTATGAAGAGTGTGCCAGGCCGGTTGATCTGGATGCTGCCGACGACGAAGGAGCCGCCAGCACCGCCGACGAAGGTCGTCCAGGGGCGCAGCCAGCCGATGAACAGCGGGGGCGCGGTCAGCGGCTCGCGCCACGAGGAGCCGTTCCAGATCAGCTCCCTGCGGGTGTCGCTCTCGATGATCTTCATCCCGGCCTGCGCAGCGCCCCAGCTCGGCCGGGTGCTGGAGGTGCAGATGTACGCGCCGGGGTAGGAGTCGATCTTCCTGAAGTTGTCGTTGAAGTCCGACCGGAGGAAGGGATCGCTCCCGTCCCAGGTCTTCAGGCCCGTACGTGGTGTGCTCGCCGACATGGCGCTCCTCCTCGTCCTCCGCTACCACCCCTTCCGGGGCGCTGAGGGAGTCTGGACAGCACGGCGCCCCTCCCCCGGCCGGGGGAGGGGCGCCGTGGCGCAAGGGCTTCACGCCACGGTGTAGGAGGCGGACGGGGCGCTGAGCGCGTTCTGCAGCGCGCCGATCGCCTTGACGGTGAAGGTCACCTGGGCCGCCACCGTCAGGCCGGGTACGTTGGCCGAGACGACGGCACTGCCCACGTGGATGGTCTGCCCGGAGGACGCGGTGACGTCGTACCCGCCTGCCGGAGCCGGGGTGGAGGGGGCCCAGGACACTGTGGCCGTGCCCGCAGTCCCCTGGGGCGCGACGGTCGGCTGGCCCGGCAGAGTCGGCGCGCCCCACGATCCGGGGACAACCGTGCCGTCCTGACGGTAGATCGGGTTCACGGCGTTGGCCGCTGTCAGCCCCCCCGCTGCCACTTCGTCGGAGTTGGTCGCCACCGCCCCGGACGCGGACCACGGCGACCACGGGCCCGTACCGTTGCGGTTCTCCGCCCGTGCCCGGAAGAGGTAGCCCCGGCCGCCGACGACCTGGGTGAACCGAAGGGCCGTGGCGTTCCGACCGGCGTCAGCGTGGCCCCCGGTGTCGCTCTCGATCTCGTACCGCAGTACCGGGGCGTCGGCCGCTGGGTCTGCGACGGCCACCCACGTCACCACGATCGCCCGGTCCGCCCCTGCGAGGGTGGGGGCGGCCGGGGCCGCCGGGACCAGAACCGATCCCTTCGGCACGGCGCCGATCGACAGCGTCTCCACCGTCCCCGTCACCGGTGGGGCGTTCGGGTCCGGGCGCGTCGCGCCCTGGCCGTCCGTGGTCTTCAGATCCGTCCGGGTCGTGTCCAGCACGGACCCGGGCACCCCGGCAGCGTTCGGCTTCTGGTACTTCTGCTGGACGTCCACCACGGTTCCCAGCGTGGTCTCCCGCTGACCCGTCACAGCGGTGCTGGAGGGCTTCCAGCCGCCAGGCGCAGCTGCGACCCTCGCCACCCCGGTGGTGTCGACGAAGGACGCGGGGACAGGGCCCGTGGGGGCCTGCCCACGGGTACCGATCGCCCCGTCGGTTTCGACCACGGCCCCGGACGTGTCCGCCGTGGTCACCCGGGGACCGGTCTTGCCCGCGACGCCCTCGGTGTCGAGCGTGCTGGTCACATCACCGCTTGCCACCCCTTACTCCTCACCCTGAGCGCCGCGACGGCGAGTCCGCTTGGCCGGTGTCGCGGGGGCCTCGGCCTCGGCAGCCATCGGCGCCTCGGACTCCTCCTCAACGGTCTCCGGGACCTCCGGGTCGGATTCCGGGCCGTCCTGCTCCACAGCTTCCGGGTTGCCGCCCTCGGAGTCGCCGTTCTCCACGGGATCGAGGGCGCCCTCCAGGAGGGGCTCCGGCACGGCATCGGGCAGCTGTACCGGACCTGAGAACGCGGTGGACACGGCGGTCAGATCACCGTGCTCCCCCGCTCCCACGCCGCTCGTGTCGAGCGTGCCGCTGACCAGAAGCATCTGCTCGTAGTTGCTCACGGACTACTCCTTGACCAGCGGGCGGATGATGACCGGGATGCTCTGGACGACCGGCTTGCCCTCCTCGTCGAAGACCACTCGCTGCGCCGTCAGCTCGGCGTTGGCCTTCTTCGGGTTCCCCTGGCACACGAGGACGCGGGCGAGCGGGTCGGCCGGGTCCAGGTCGTCCGCGATGAGCAGGCCCTTGCGGACGGCGGCGGTCGTGGCCGGGAGGCTCGCGATCTCCCGGGTGACCCAGTGCTGGTCGCCGCCGTTCTCGTCCCCGGCGCCCTCGAAGCGAAGGAAGAAGTCGGGCCGCTCGGGGTTGGGGGTGAGCACGGTGACCCCGGAGCTGGGGTTGCGGAGCTGGATCTGCTGCTGGACGAACGACATCTCGGTCCTCCCAGGTGGTTGTGTCGGTCACCCCTTGCGTGCGGCTGGGTCGGGGAAGACAGCAGCGGGCCCCCTGGTGGGAGGTACCAGGGGGCCCGCTATCGGAGGGTTTCCGGCCTTAGTGGCCCGCTCGGGGCCCCACCACAAAGCCCTTTTCCATTCCTCGGATAAATGGGAGCGGATAAGGCCAGATTCCGTGGCTCATTTACTACTGCTTTACCACCTGGGCCAGGCCGCGCGGGTTCAGGATGGCGAAGCTAACCATCTCGTCGAAAACCCAGCCCTTCCAGAAGGACTCGACCTTGTGGTTTTCCTCGACGTCCAGGGAGTAGAGGACGGGGAAAACCCCCAGGAAGTTCGGCTCGGGGGTGAGGAACATCTTTCCCTGGGGAATGACGATGCTCCGCTGGATCTGGAACTCGCCGAAGGAGGTAATGGTCTCCCCGGCCACCACACGGTCCTTGAAAGCCCAGCCCGTTTGGTTGATGTCCCACCGGTACATGTCCCGGAAGTCCATCGGGTTGATGAGAATTCGGGAGGACTGCAGCTCGTGCATGTCGGTCATGGAGACCGCGCTGTAGAAGCTGCCCGGGGTGAGGTAGCCGGATGCCTCGGTGATCGTGTGGTTGGGGGTAACCACGTGGTCAGCGCGACCGGCGTAGTCCGTGATGGCGGCCTGGAGGATCGCGATCAGGCGCGAATCCTCCTGCTTGAGAATTGCCTGCTTGGTTTCGTCCTGCGCCTGCTCGACGACGTTGATTCGCAAGTAGAAAAGGTCTTCCTTGCGAATTGCCGGGCGGGCGGCAATTCGGAAGAACTTCACGTCGACGCGCTTGCCCTCGAAGGGCGTGATCTTGACTTCGCCCTCGGTCCCGGACATCAGGTAAGCCTGGCCGAGATCATCCCAGACGTCATACTGGACCGGCGTCCCGGGCGTCACCGGGTCCTCCATGAGGACATTCCTGGTGATTCCCTGGTAGCGCAGCTTGAGCTGAATCGGGCCGATCATGCCGACACCGAGACGCTTGATGCCGTTGTTTTCGTCCTGAACCACCAGAGCGAGGCGCTTTACCTTCGCTTCATGGGTGATCGGCGCGGCACCGGCCTTCTGGCTGTTCTCCAGCATCTCGGCGACGTAGGAATCCGAACGCCGGGAGGTGGAGCCCTTCTTGTGCAGCGGGCCACCGCTGAGCACGGAAGTGGACATGTTTTTGTGAATTCCTTTCCGCTTGCTCGCGCGGTTAGCGCAGGCCGCCGATGGTGATCTTCGAGGGGCTGTTGACCTTCAGCAGGCGCGCGATCGGCAGCGCCGAGGCACCGGCGGTTCCGGCGGGCACGAGCTTGCCCCGGGTGGCACCGGTGGTCTGGGCGTAGATGAGCTTCTCCGTGCCGTCACCGACCTCGGTCCAGGTGCCGAGGGAGTCGTCGAACGCGGGGCTGAGGACCTCGAACTCGGCGTCCGGCGCCAGCACCCACACCGCCATGGCGTTGAGGCCCACTTCGAGCAGCTCGTCGATGCCGTCCCCGCCGATGTAGTGGCCGATGAAGCCGTACGGAGCACCGGTGGCGTTGATGAGGGTGGCCTGCTCACCGACCGTCTTCATGGCGACCATGCCGGGCCAGATCGGCACGCTGCGGTCCCACGCGGGGTCCAGGAACATGGTCTTGGGGGTGCTCTGCGTGAAGCCGTAGAGCTGGCGAAACGTCCGCTTCAGGTGGGCCGTGGCGAGACGAGTCCTGATCATCCTGGGGAGTCCTCTCCTTATGACTCGGACATGTACGGCTCCCCGGGTGGCCGGTGGGCCTGGTGGAGTGGAAGAAGCCGTTCCTCACCCCTTGCGAGAGCCGCAGAGCCCGCAGACAGGGACCAGGGCCACGGAATTTCCCCACGAACGGACGGAGGCCCCCAGCACCTGCTCGCCGGGGGCCTCGTGCGCGGATCAGAGCCCGGCGAGATCCGAGGCGGACAGGAAGAGCATCGAGTCGTCGACGGACGACCCCTCCGGGCTCAGCGGCATCGGCGCGGACGCCATCGACGGGGCCGTGCGGGTGCTCGCGGAGCGGCGCGGCACCGCCTCGGGGCTCGGCACCCGGGACGCCGCCTTCACCACACCGTCGAGGGTCCGGATCTCGTGCTCGATCACCTCACCGGTCATCCCGGTGTCCGACTGGATCGACGCCGCCAGCGAGATGTCGTCGCCCGACGCGAGGCCAGCGTTGATGCGCAGCCGGGCCAGACGCAGCGACGCCGCGAACCGGCCCTCCAGCGCGGCGTGGCGCGCCCCCTGGCCCATCTCCCCGTCGCTCGGCGGCGCGGAGTTGGAGCGGTTCTCGGAGATCGTCCAGGGGAACGCCACCTCCGGCTGCATCGGGTCACCGACCCGCACATCCGTCTCGATCCGGGTCTGCTCCGGGCTCAGCTCCCCGGGCTGGGTGCCCACGGTCGGAGCGGTGACGTCGACCAGGTTGGTGTACGGCTGGGTCGGCAGCGTGCCACCGGGGTTGATCGCCACGTCGGTGGCCGCTGCCGGAACGCCGCTGGTCGACCCCGGCGTCTGCCCCGGAGAGCGGACGTCGTCGTAGGTGGCCGGGGTGACCGCCTGCTCGGTGGTCTCCGTGGCGGCCTGCGACGCCGGGTCTGGCCAGGGCTGCGCCGGGTTGTTCACGTCGGCCACCTTGGCGATCTCGTCGGTGATGCCCGCGAGCCGGGCGATCATCGCGATCTGCTGCCTCTGCGCGGCCAGTTCACGGGCCTGGGCCTGGATCACGGCGCCCTGCTGGCCTACCGTGGCGCGCAGCTGGTCCAGGACCGTCTGCTGCGCCGCGACAGCGGTCATGAGCGGTCGGCTCATAGCTACTGGGTCTCCTTCGCTGTGCGGACCGCTCCCGGCGTCTGCCGTAGCGGTGGTGCCTCGCCCCTTCATCGCCGGACGGGCATCGCGACAGGAGGCGGGACCGAGTCGGCCCCCTGCAGTTCGGCCGGGGTGAGCAGCTGGGCCTGGCCGCAGTTGGGGCAGACGTCGCCCGCCACGGTGCCGTCAGCCGCCGCCATCGGATCGCCCATGTTCTGGCTGGTCGGCAGCGTGGCTGCCGCCTGGAACCCGCAGCTCGGGCACATCAGGTCCGGCACCGAGTCCCCCGGAGTGCCGGGCATCGCCATCTCGGCCTCCGCCCGGTCCTCTTCAGGGGGCAGCACGTCCGGGCCCTCGGGCTCCTCCGGCCGGTCCGGCATGTCCGGACCCGGGGTGAAGGGATCACCGGTGTGGTCCTGCGCCCTCCACGGAAGCACCCGGGGCGTTGCCTGCCCCCCGGCCTCGGGCGGGATGACCTCGCCGTCCAGGCCGATCTCGTCGGGCTGGACGATGCCATCGCCGTTCCCGTCGACCGCTGTCGGGGCGCCGTTGAGCTGCGTTCCATCCAGGGCCTGGCCCGAGGGCAGTACCTGGCCGTCCGGCCCGATCATCGAGGGGTCGACGGCCTGTCCGCCGGTCGGATCGGCGAGCGGGTCGCGCGGGTCCAGCGTGCCGTCGCCGTCCGGGCCGCCGACCGGGGTGAGCGTGCCGTCGTCGTCGACCATGCTGGGGTCGACGACCTGCTTGCGGAGGTCGAGCTGCTTGGCCATGTCGAGGTCGGGATCGCGGAACTGCTGCGGCGGGCTGATGAACCCACAGATGCGGCACATCTCCCCGTCGTAGGTGACGGAGTCGCCGCACACCGGGCAGGAGTCCTCCCGCAAGGTGTCCACGTCAGCCGGGGCCTTCGTCTCGCCGTACGCCAGGTGCTGTCGGGCAGTGTGGGAGTTGTCCTCGGCCTTGAGCTGCGGAACGTGCTCGCTCGACAGCCCGCGCCACTTCTCCCGCTGGTTGCGCATGTTGGTCTGGCGGCCCTTGCCGCCCGGCGAGGATGCGTCCTCATCGGCGTTCAGGCGCTGGCGCACAAGCCAGGTGGTGGCCTGCACCTCGTGCGGGGCGACGGTGCGCCCCTCGGAGCCGGAGATCTGCGCGGCGGCCGTGCGGTACTGCTGGGCGGCGTGCTCGTAGTAGTGCCGGGAGCCGCTCGGGAACTCGCCGCCCTCCTCTGAGCCGACCCGGCGTCCGGCCGCCACGGAGAGCGCGTGCCGGTCGACGACCACCCGGTGCGAGTGGGCGGGCGGCGTGCCGCTGGCCTTCTCCTCGTCGGTCTGGGGCTCGTAGCCGCCGTGCTCGATCAGGTGGGCGAAGTCCTGCGTCTTCGGGCCCTTGAGGGCCTTCTGGTGGTGCTCGCCGTCCATGATCTTTTGGGCAGCGTTGGCGTGCGAGCCCATGATCATCAGGCCCTCGCCCTTGCCGAGGGCCCGCTGCTCGACGAAGGACCTCGCGGCGTTGTGCATGTTCGCCCACCAGTTCTGCTGGGGCGAGTACGCGGAGAGGACGCCCGCGCCCTTGTGGGCGGCCTCGGCGTCGTCGGTGATGTCGGGGTTCAGCTTGGCGATGGCCTTGGCCACGTGGTGCGCGTCGGGGTACCACCGGGCGCCCTGGGTCTTCTCCTCGTCGGTGGCCTGGTTCCAGTGGTCGACGATGTGGCTGTGGTGCAGCGGCACCTTCTTGTAGAAGGGGTGGTCCGCCGGGTTCTGGAACTGCGGGGCGGCGGCCTCGGCCTGGAGGCCCGCCGCCTTGCCCAGACCGGAGGCGTCGACCCCGAGGAAGTGCGCGGTCGGGTCGGCGGGCGGCTCGACCAAGAGGGAGTTCTCGAAGAAGCCCAGCCCGAAGCAGACCTCGCGGATCAGCTCTCCGACCCGCTGCCCGGAAGCGGTGTGCCGGTAGATCCGCTGGCCCTTGGAGCGAGGGATGTGCTGGCAGTACTCGGCCGGGGTGGTGGCGCGGTTGCCGCACGCGCTGCAGACCGAGTAGGCGACGTCGCAGCCCATCGAGGTGCGGTCGACGTCGCCGTCCAGGATGGCCTTGGCCAGCTTGGGGAACCTGCGTGCGTCGACTTCCATAAGAACTTCACACCAGGTGTCCGGTGTGCCGTCGGGGTTGCGGTCCTCGTGGAGCGCCGCGTCGATGACCACCCCTCGGGCTCGGCGGTGGTCGCTGTTCTCGTGGTTGACGAATACCGGCTTGCCGACGAATGTCTTATAAGCGGCCTTGATCTCTTCTGCGGGGAATTCGTCGAAGTTGTCGTTGCATCGCGAGCTGATGGCCCGGGACCGGACGTAGAGGTATCCCGGGCGTGCTGTGTACTCGAACGTGTGACGGTGGGCCTGCTTCGGCAGGCGCGCAGTGCCGTCGAGCTGGGCCGCGAGGATCGTGGCAGCGGCGTACTTCCGCACGGTGATGGGCCTCCCGGGCTTGTCGGGGTCTCGCCCCTTCCGGTCCTGGGAGGCCGTGCAGACAGCGTCCGGCAATTTTTAACCCGCGAGATGGCGCGTACACGGGGAGTTCTGCCTTAACCTCTGTATGAGCCAGCCTTAATCCATCTCGCGGTAGAGTGTCTTTTGCGACATGTGTACTGCCGTGCCGCCAACGCGATCTGATGCACTGTCAGCTTCTGCGAGAGATAGCCCGCGCCGGTCTGCGGGTAGTTGAAATAGGAAGGACCCCGGTCGACCACCCGGGCAAGGGAATTGAGGTCGACCGGGGTCCAGGGGCTCCGGAGTTAGCGGGGTGGGTAGTGGCAGGTCTACCCGAGGCCCCCCGGAGTCGGGTCGCCCGACGGCTCGGCAGTCGTCGACGGGCTGGGAGGGGTGGTCTTGGTGTAGGTCGGCTGGGACGTCGATCCGAGGAGCACCGAGAAGGCGGGCCACCGGCTCTCCAGCAGGTGGACCAGGGTGTAGTAGGCCGCGATGACCACGCCGGTCAGACCGGTGATCAGGGCGGCCTTGGAAGTCGAGTCCACGTTCACGCCGATGTCCGCGAGGGCGGTGACGGCAGAGCCGACTGCCACGGGCACGTAGGTACGGATGAGGGCCTGGGGCTGGGGCATGCGCTCTCCTGGAAGAGGGGTGATCTCACCCCTTCCGAGGGCCAGCCCGCCTTGGGACAGGAGCTGAGCGGTGAACCATTTTTGGCCACCACCGCGCGGAGACGCCACCGCGATCGACACCGCGCCCCCACCCCCCTGTCACAGTTCGCCCGGATGCCGATCATCGTAGGCTTATGCATACAGAGCGTGTCAAGGTCACTTTCACGGAAGTTGGCTGGACGGTCTCTCGTGAAACTGGCTTGACTGTGTAGCATCTGGCCCCAGTTGCGTACCACTCGTGCGGCGAGACCTCCATGTCGCGTCCCTCGGACCCGGAAAGGCCCAGGTGGCAAGGTGTCAGGAAGTCTGGCAGGCCGACTGGAACGACTGTTTGACCTCAAGCGCAAGACTGACGGCACGCGTTGGCCGTACTCCGAGGTGGCTGAACAGATCAACCAGCGTCATCACTGTGCGTTGATGACCGAACTCGCCGCAACGCTTAAATCCGAGGGAAGAAGCGCTGAGGAGATTGCGGAGGCTGTCGCCCAGCAGGCCGTCAAGTCGGTCATCACGGGACAGTACATCGGGCAGCTCGTCAGCGGCGCCGCCGACAACCCGACCAGAATCCGGATGCAGTGCCTCGCCGAGTTCTTTGACATGGACCCATCCTTCTTCTTTGACGGGGAGAAGGCGGCGATGATGGACCGGGAGTTGGAGATGCTCCAGCTCCTGAAGAACCCGCACGTCCGAACGCTCGCGCGCGCCGCCGACAGGCTCGACAAGTCGGGACTGGCGGCGGTGCTCGCCATCATGGGCCACATGAAGGTCGCCCCCCAAGTGTCCGTCCCCGATGAAGACGATCAAGCTCGCCCCGACGGTTCCTGACGTCAGTCATATGCCATACGCTGAGGCGGCCCCGGAACTGACCGGATTTCGGGGGCGAAATTAGGACGGAATCGGGCGAATATGCATGGAGTCAGTCGCAGGGTACGTAAACGATGGAATGAGACGCTCCGGACACTCGTCGTTGACGAGCCATTTACCACGGAGTCGCTTCGCGCTGCCGTGGAGAGCCACCGTGGCCGTCCGCTGGAGATCGTCCAAGGAGACTTCCGCTCGCTCGGGGACACCCCGTGCGGGCTCTGGGTGAAGAGCTGCGACCGGGACCTGATCCTCATCGACAGCAGTGTCACCGGACCCCAGTACGACCAGACCGTGGGCCACGAGATCGGCCACATCCTCATGGGCCACGAGCCGCTCTCCCCGGCCATGCTCGTCTCCGAGATGGCACAGCTGGTCGACATGTTCCAGATCCTGCCGCCCAGCCTCGTCCGCGACGCCCTCAGCGGCGTCGCCCTCGGGCGCACCACCTACGAGGACCACAAGGAGCGCGAGGCCGAAGGGTTCGGCACCCTCGTGGCCCTCCACATCAAGCGCGAGGCCATGCGCCACGCTGACGCCCAGGCGGATGAGGTCCTCTCCGGCCTGCGCGACTCCCTCGGCTTCCGCTAGCCCCAGGAACCCCACATGATCATCTGGCTCTTCGTCATCCTGCCGCTGTGGGTCGTGGTGATCGCCCGGACCCCGGTGGCGATCCGGCAGCGAAGATCACGGCCCCTCTACGGAAGCTTCCTCTCCCTCTCGATCTCACTGACCGCCATACGACCCCAGGTCGTCGACCTGCTGTACCGCTGGACCCACATCGCGGGCCTCGCCGACCTGATCAAGCAGGTCAGCGGCATGGTGGCGATGGCCTTCATCCTCAGCTGGGTCGTCTCGGTGACACCGCCGCCCAGGCCAGGCCAGGCCAACCGCCTCTACTTCCGCATCGCACGAGGCCGGACCCGCCACGTCGTCACCACCATCTGCGTCTCCCTCGCCGTCGGCCTGTTCCCCTTCATGGACACCGCCGACCGGGCGCTGCCGGACAGCCCCGACCTCGCGCTCACCCAGATCGGCCACCCGCTTGGCGCGGTCAGCATGCAGACCTTCCAGATCTACCTGTGCTTCAGCATGATCAGCTGCGCACTGATGTGCTGGGACGCCTGGCACCGGGACCGCCGGAGCATCCTCGGCCTGAGCATGTGGTGCGTCGCCTTCGGCTGTGCCGCCGGGTTCTGCTACGGCTTCCTCCGCCTGACCTACCTGGTCGGCATCATGGCCGGAGCCAGCCTCCCCAGCTGGGTGCTCTACGTGGGCACCAACGGCTTCGTACTACTCTCGGTCGGCTTCATCCTTGTTGGCACGTCCCTGCCGGTCCTTGAACGGATCAAGACCGAGCTGTCGTACCGCTCCTCGCTGATCAAGCTCCGGGCACTGTGGGACGAGGTCACCAGCGCGGTGCCAGCCGTGGTCTACTGCGGTCCCCGCAAGACCACCCGGCTCAACGACCGCTTGAACCTCCGCCACCTCGACGAGCGGCTCCACCGCCGGATCGTCGAGATCGAGGACGGCGCGATGGCCCTGCAGACCTGGTGCTCGGCCTCCCTCGGCCACGCCGTCCGCGAGGCCGCCTCCGGTGCGGACCTGCTGTTCGCCCAGGCCCTCATCATCCGGATCGCGGCGAACCGCAAGCGCCAGGGCAGCCCGGCCGCCGAGGTCCAGGACACCGAACCCCTCCTGCCCACCTCGCCGAGCCCCAGGGTCCGCCTCGCCTACCTCGAACAGCTCTCCTGGGCGATCGAGCCCCGCCCCGAGATGCCCGACGAAGAGCAGATCAACCAGCTGCTCCCCAACCTCGACACCGAGTTCCTCAACCAGATCCGCTTCTCCCTCGGCCTGCGGACACGCCAGGAGACCCAATGACCGCCACAGCCGCCCCCGCCCGCCCGCAGAACAACGACGGCACCAGAGCCCGACGTTGGGCACAGATGATCACCGACGGGATGGAGCCCAAGAACATCATCACCGCCGTCTGCGCGATCATCGGGTCCGGCCGCTTCGGCCTGCCCGGACTCGGCTGGGCGGCGATCTGTGTCGTCTTCGCTGCCGTACTGCCCGTCCTCTTCATCCACCGGGTGGTCAAGCGCGAAGGCGGAGGCTGGGCGCAGCGCCACCTGACCGAGGTCCAGCTGCGGATCGTCGTCATCCCGATCATCCTGCTGATGGTGACAGCGGGACTCCTTCTCCTGGTCGCCCTGCACGCCCCGAAGGCGATCATCGCGATGCAGGCCGCCATGCTGGCCACCCTCGGAGCCGTCTACCTGATCACCGTGTGGTGGACCTGGAAGATCAGCGGGCACACCTCGGTCTACGCGGGGGCCGTGGCGATGGCCGCTGTGGAACTCGGCCCCTGGTGGTGGCTGGCGCTTCCCCTCGTGGTCATCATCGCCTGGGCCCGGGTCACGCTGCGCGAGCACACCCTGGCCCAGACCGTTGCCGGTGCCGCGCTCGGGGTCACCGTCGCCGGGACGGTCTTCGCCCTGCTGAACTAGGGCCGCGACATCAGCATGGGCTGCGCCCCGGGAGCGAATCGCCCCGGGGCGCAGCCGTGTCCTCAGATCTTCGTCGCACACTCCGGGCCGATCAGGCGGTCGAGCGACTCCGGCGTGGTCAGCGGGAGCCCGCACCGCCAGCAGCACTGCGATGCCCGTGCCCACGCCTTCCCAGCGGTGATCTGGTCACCGGCGAGTGCGGCCAGGGCCTGGCGCAGCCGCGTGCTGCCCTGGTGGGCCTTCCAGACGAACAGGGTCTTGTCGGCTTCGTCGGCGTTGGCGAAGTTGGTGTAGTCCGCCGTGTTCTCCGGCCCGCTGAGGTAGGCCACCAGGAAGCGGCCCGGCATGAACTTCTCGCCCGCCTTCTGCCGCCGGACCCGCAGGGTGACGTGCCCGCCGCCGTCGACGCCCTCCACGGTGAAGTAGCCCGGGAGGAGAACGGTGCCGCTGGGCAGGCGCACCGGACCCGACTTCGGCGAGCTGGCGGAGGAGGCCGGGGTAGCCGTCTTCTTGACGGGCGCGGCGGCCTTGGGCTCGGCCGAGGCGGTCGTCAGGCAGCGGCCGTTGTCGTCAGTGCGGTGGCGGACGGTCCAGGCAGTCCCGGTCTTCTCCCGCAGACCTGCACCGGCGGCCACCGTGGTGCCGCAGACGGTGCAGGTGCCGGGGTAGGCGTTCGCGGCCTCCCGGACGGGCTTGGAGGCGGTCTTCGGGGCCTCGGGCGCGGGGAGGGGCGCGGTTCGGGGGGTCTCGTACGAGAAGACCGGCCTGCCGTTCTCGATGCCCAGGACCCGGAGGGGCCCCGAAATGAAATGCGCCATAACTGCTTCCTCCCGAGCTTGAATAAGAAGACCGTAACCTAGATATCTAGGTTACGCAAACACTTTCTGGAAACGCGAAGAGCGGCCGGGCCCGCAGGCACCGACCGCTCTTCAACCCTCCGCCGCCACTTGGCGGCCCTGGCTCACGCCCTCATCAGGACCTTCAGCGCCAACGTCAGCTCCTCCGGCGTCAACTCCTGCCCGGCCGCGACCTTCTGCCGGACCTGGATGACCAGCCGCTCCTCCGCCGAAGCCCCGTAGTACGGGTCCGGACGGTGGGCCGCCAGCAGCGACCGCAGCTGCGTCGGGTCCACCGACGACGGCGACACGAACAGCGTCAGCGGGTGGTCCGCGTCCACCGGAATCTCCGCGCCGGGCAAGTTGCCCACCGGCGCCTCGCGGGGCACGTACACCGCCAGCTGGACTGCATCGCCCAGCGCGTCGCGCAGCTCGTGCTGGAACTGGCCCAGGTTGATCGGCGACGTCCAGGTCACCATCTGCGAGTTGCCGCCGAACGGGTCCAGGGCTCCGACCCCGGCGTCCTGCGTCATGCCCTCGTCTGCCACAACGATCACTCCTCCCGTGAACCGGCACTGCTGGTGGTCCGCAGTGCTTCCGCCCCTTCCCCGCTCAGTCCAGCCACGGGACAGGGTCGAGGTCGGCGTAGTGCGTGCCCTCGATCTGGAGCGAGCCGAGGTTCCTGGCCAGCACGTCCTCCCCCTCCTCGATCAGGGCCCGGCGCTCGGCCGGGGTGAAGTCCCGCAGCGCGTGCTTCGCGAACCGGCGCGCCGTATACGGCGTCAGCGCCTCGTCCTCCGCCGGAATCCCGAGGTCACCGCCGTCGGTCGAGGGCAGCGCACCGTCCGGCTGGTCGTGCAGAACGGCCTGCGCCCCTGCCTCGTCCGGGGCCAGCGTCCCCAGCCGGTCGTCGAGCGATCCGGGCAGAGCGTGGCTCCAGCCCTCCGGATCGGCTCCGGCCAGCGGCCCGGCCGACACCGGGTTCTCCCCGGCACGCGGCGGGGACGTCGCCCCCAGCGCCGGGGGCGCCAGCACGCTGCCGCTGCCGGGCTCACCGAACGGTGAACCGACCGACGCCACGACCCCTGCCGCCGCCAGCGCCAACCGGACCTCCGCCGGGTCCTCTCCCGACTCCACCATGGCCCGCGCGACCAGCCGCAGCGGCGCCTCGGCCACCGCGAGCGAGGACGCCCGGCCGAACTCGTTCCGGGCCTGGTCGATGTCCCACTTGACCACGACATGCCTGGGCACCCAGTCCGGCCGCTCCTGGTCCGCCATCACATCCCGGCCGAACATCCCCCGGCTCTGCGCCTCGTACGTCAGCGCGAGAGCGTGGCTGCACATCCGCCCGGCGAAGCGCGAGAAGTCGTCGCTGGCCCCCCAGTGGTACGCGCCCCACTTGCAGCCGCAGCTCCATGCCTGGATCGAGGACCTGCCCGGCAGCCGCTGCAGGCCCGTCTCGTAGACCTCGTGGTCACCCCGGACCTCGCCGACGACCAGGCCGTCCGTGGCCAGGGTGACCCGGACGCCGCCCTCGGTCCTGATCCGCTTGGCCTTCGCAACGACGTCCCTCCACGCGGCGGTGATCTGGAACCGGAAGTCGCCGTCGGTCGCTGCGATGACCAGCATCGAGGTGAAGGGGAAGGAGTCCTTGCCGTCGTCCTTCTTGCCGTCCTTGTCGTCGTCGCCGTTGCCCTTGTCGTCGTCGGAGTCGTCCTTCTTGCCGTCGTCCGAGTCAGAGTCAGAGTCATCGTCGTCCTGGTCATCCCGATCGTCGTCGTCGGAGTCGCCGTCCTGCTTCGCCGCGACGTGGCGCAGCCCGGCCGGATCAGGCCGGGAGACGAGAACCTCGGCCAACTCCGGGTAGTCGTCGGCCGCCGTCCCCCGGGCCGCCAGCGCGGTCGGAGCAGGACGCAGCTGAGAAGCGGTGTACGACCCGCCGCCAAGACCCCCATGCAGGTCGACCTTGTACTCCTCCCAGCCCGGGAACGGGCCGTCGAGCACAGCCCGGACGGTTCCGGGCAGTCCCTCGGGAGTCATCACCACCTGGTCCGGCCGGTACTCCCAGTACTCCTCCGAGGCCACAGCAAGGCGCTGGGCCGCCAGGGTCTGGTGACCAGCCGTCCGCCGCATCCGCCGCCTGCTCGCCATGTGCTCTCCTCCGTGGCTCCCGACTCTCACCCCTTGATCCGGTCGGGAACGCGCCCCGACAGCAGATCACTTGCCGAGCGGGCTCCACAGCGCCACCAGGACCGGCACGATGATGGCCGACACCGGGATCACGACCTTGAACCACACGTTCATCCGGCGCTGGTGGGCGACTTCCCGGCGCTGCTCCTCACGCCGCAGCTGCTCGACATGCTCACGCCGAACCCGCTCCTCCAAGGCCGCACGCTTGCGGTCCTGCTCGGCCAGCTCCTGCTCAGCTCGCCCCAGCCGCAGTTCCAGCAGCGCCTTCTCCGCCGACCACTGCTCCCGGGTCAGGAAGGAGTCCAACCGCTCCCGCACATCGGTGAGTACCTCGTGGATCTGACGGCGCGTCTGTTCCGCGTCCTTCTGGATCAGCTCCCACAGCGCGCCGGTGCTCATCTGGTCGTCCGACATCCTGCGCCCCCTGCGGTGTGAGTCCTGATTCACCCCTTCCTTGGGCCGGGCGCAGGCGGAACAGGGAAGGCCAGGAACGCCGGAGGGCCCGCCAGCAGCTGGCGGGCCCTCCGGTCAAGCTCTCCCGATCACGTGATCGGCGCGGTCCAGGCGGCGGACCAGGTCTTGGGCCCGATGATCCCGTCGGTGCCCAGCTGCTTCTCGTCCTGGAACTGCCGGACGACCCGGTCGGTCTGCGGACCGAAGATCCCGTCGACGCCGATCGTCCAGCCCCGGTGGCTCATCTGCGCCTGCCACTGCCGCACGTCGTCGCCGCTCATGCCCTGCTGCAGGTACCGGCCGGGCCACGCGGGCGCGGACGACGCCGGGGGCTGCGGCGTCGGGGACGGGGTGGGCTGGCCGCCCGGCCTCGGCGCACCGGCCTGGACCCAGGCGTAGAGCGGCTCACCCGGGCAGTCGGTCGCGTACCCGTCGCGGTGGCCCTTGATCTCCGGCCCGGCCCCGTTGGCCTGGAGCAGCTCGATCGCGTCGCGCAGCGCGCCGAGCATCGCGTCGGTCGGCTGCGTCATCCCCTCCGAGCCGAGGAGCCCGCACACTGCGTAATCGGCGTGGTTCAGCGGCTGGTTCCCGTTCGCGCCGGTTTCCTTGCGCAGGCCACGGCCCTCGAAGACCCAACCATGCTGGCAGCAGCCGTAGTTGTACGCGATGTCCACCCAGCCCTGGACCGGGTCGGACATGTGCGCGACGCGGATGTCCTTCCACAGCTGGATGCACTGGCTGTGATCGCCAGCCAGGGTCGTGGGGACGTTGCCGCCCTCGTAGTGGACCTTGACGCCCTGGGTGGTCGGCTGATCGGCGGCTGCCGTCGCGGGCCAGCCCAGCTGGTCGCGGGTGAGAAGCTGCATTCCTTTACCCCTTTGGTAGTTGAGTTGACGTCAGTTCGCCGGAACGCGCAGCTGGGCCCAGCTGGTGGGGCCCGGGATGCCGTCGGCGGCGTCGCCGGAGTAGCCGAGCGAGCGCTGGAAGGCCGCGTAGGACGCCTGGTCGGCCGGGCCCCAGTCGGGGCCGGGGCCGACGCGGTACTGGGAGAAGCCAAGGGCGACCAGGCGCTGGCCCATCCGGGTGATCACGTCGGAGTGCTGGCCGTCGTGGAAGAAGTCCTGGCCGGGGAAGGGCTCCAGGGCGGCGTCGAGGAGCTGGTGCAGGGACTGCTCGCCCGGGACGCCGTCGGCCGCCGCTCCGCTGTAGCCCAGGGAGCGCTGGTAGTCGGCGTAGTTGAGGGTGTCGGCGTCCGTCCAGTCGGGGCCCGGACCGACCTGGTAGTGGCTGCCGAAGCCGCGTGCCACCAGGGCCTGGCCGACCCGGGTGACCTGGTCTCCGTGGGCGCCGTAGCCGTAGACTTGGCCGTCGATCGTGACCTGGTAGCGGGCGATGGCCGGGGTGGGCGGCTGCTCGGGCTGCGGTGCCGGGGAGGTGCCGCCCGGCCGGGGCGCACCGGCCTGCACCCAGGAGTACAGGGGGTCACCCGGGCACTCGGTCGGGTACCCGTCGCGGTGGCCCTTGATCTCCGGCCCGGCCCCGTTGGCCTGGAGCAGCTCGATCGCGTCGCGCAGCGCGCCGAGCAGTGCGTCGGTGGGCTGGGTGAGCCCCTCGGAGCCGATCAGGGCGACGACGGCGTAGTGGTCCCGGTTGAGCTGCTGGTTCCCGTTGGCCCCGGTGCGCTTGCCGATGCCACGGCCCTCCAGCACGTAACCGTGCTGGCACGAGGCGTAGTTGTACGCGACGTCTACCCAGTTCTCGGTCTTGTTGGCGAGGTGGCTGGCCCGGATCGACTGCCACTCCTGGATGCACCGGCTGTGGTCGCCGAGCAGGTCGGTGGAGACCGGAGTGCCCTCGTAGTGAATCTTGACGCCCTGGGTGGTCGGCTGGTCGGCCGCCGCCGAGGCGGGCCAGCCCAGCTGGGCGCGGGTGATGAGCTGCATGCTCTGCTCCTCCAGAGAGGGTGGGTTCCACCCCTTCCGGAGGTCTGCTGCCCCTGGGACAGGACCGGAGGTCAGCCCAGTCCGGCCCAGAAGGTCATCACGTTCGCCAGGCTGTTGCTGGACGGAGTGATGCTGGACGGGAGAGCAGTCTGGCCGGTTCCGTTGGTGCAGTACCTGTACTGCGCTGCCGCGAGGTTGGCATTCGGGGTGCTGGAGAACCCGGAGGCACGGCCGAGCTGCGCTGGCGTGGTCGCGTTGTTGACGAACGCGACCCAGTAGGCACCGGCAGCCGCAGCGTAGGGGCTGGTGAAAGTGCCCGGGAGCGTTCCGGAGGAGGTGAGGGCCGCGTCGAGGGCGCCCGCTGCGGTGACTGCGACCCGGTTTCCGCTGGAGTCGTAGAGGCCGATGAAGTTCTGATTGGCGACCACGCCGGATGCTGCGCCAGTCAGGCTGAGGATGGCCTTGCTGACGGTCTGCGGGGTACGGAGGATCACCTGGGCCAGGTAGACGGTTCCGGATACCGTGGCGGAGGAGTTGCTGGTGCCGCTCGGGTCGTAGTTCCAGGCGAGGAGACCATGGTCGGAGGGCAGGTACATGCCTGCCGGGGTCTGCACACCGTTGACGGAGAAGACGCCGACTATGTTGTGGATCGGGTTCGGGCCGGACATGCGGGGCTCCTAATCAGGCCGTCAGGATGGACAGGATGGTGTTGGCGGTGAACTGGTGGCCCGCATCCGACATGTGGATGGTGTCGGTACCTGCGTTGCCGACGCTGGCCTCGTTGCCCCAGTAGCCCAACGAGGCCCAGTAGTTCCAGCTGTTCCTGCCCATGGGCCAGAGGTCGACGAAGGCCGCACCGTAGGCTTCGGCCACCATGCGCCCCCGCGCGGCGTAGTCCTGGTACCGGTAGTTGGCGTTGTCGTAAGCGCCGATGTGCTGCATCACGATCATCACGTCGGAGGTCCCGGTGACGGCGGTACCGCCGACGGTGGTGCCGTCCTTGACCGCCGACAGGTACTGCCTGAGGTTCGATGACCAGGTGTCCGCCGTCATGCCGGTCAGGACATCGTTCGATCCCAACATGTAGATGACCAGGTCAGCCGGGTAGTCCGGGCCGCCCGACCAGTTCGCGACAGCGGTTCCGACCGTGTTGTACGCGAAGGAAGCGCTACCGGCCCCTGCGAGGCCGTAGTTGTTCACGACGATGCCACTGGCGTTCTCCGCCGTGACACCGCAGACGGAGAGATAGCTGCCAGCGGCTCCGTTGTGGGTGATCGTGACAGTGTGGGTTCCGCTGGACAGCCCGGTGATGGTCGTCACCTGGATGCTGGACTGGGCGGTTCCGCTGTCGGCCACCGAGACGGCCGCGTTGCCGTCGATCGAGTAGGTCCAGTTGACCCGTCCCGCACCGCTGAGGGTGTAGACGCGGACCGTGCTGCCCCGCACGGTGAAGGTCAGGCTGCTGCCGTTGGTGCTGGTGTAGATGAAGTTCGCGCCGGGCCCGTAGCGGTTTCCGACACCCCAGGTGCCGGACTGGGTGACCAGGTTCCCGGGAGTCCCCTGCCAGGCAGTAACCGAGGCGCCTGTACCGAGGAATGCCGCGCTGCGGCCGGTGCTGAAGTAGCCACTGCCGCCATCCCCGTAGGTGGCCTGGAGGCTGCTGGCCAGGCGCCCGACCCAGGAAGTGGAGACCAGGTTGGACGCGTACAGGCCCTGGGTGCTGGAGCTGCCGACGGCCGCGACGGTCGCAAGCCCAGTGCTCGCGGCACTGCGCTTCGCCCGCCAGAACTGGCCCCACCCGGGCGGGACGTAGATACCCAGGGGGGCACCGAGCGGGGCCTGCGACGCGGGTACGCGGCCGGTGGTGTCCAGGGTCGCGATGCCGCTCGTGACGCCGACCTGAGCCTGCGTCACGACGTTCGAGGGCAGCTGCGCGGCGGCCAGGTGTCCGGTCGCGTCCAGTGCGGCGACGCCGTTCGCCGCGCCCACGTCGCTCGCGGGGACCGCCCGGACGTCGCCCGCGCCCAGGACGACCACGCCGGTCTTGCCGTTGACCTGCAGCACGGGAAGCTGGGACGGCTGGACGTACCGGCCGTCGGCCGCAGCCTGGGTGAGCGCGCCGATGTCGGCGGCCGAGACCACCACGGCGCCCGTGCGGCCGAACACGGAGGTGACCAGCGATGTCGGCAGCTGCGCGGTGGTGGCGTAGCGGGCGTCGGCGTCGGCCTGGCTGAGCGCGCCGACGTCGCCCGCGCTCAGCACGACCACGCCGATCTTGCCGTTGACCGACGTCAGCCCCGACCCCTTGGTGGCGTAGCGGGCGTCGGCGTCGGCCTGGCTGAGCGCCCCCAGGTCGGCGGCCGTCAGCACCACGGCGGCAGTCTTGCCGTTGACCGAGGTGACGCCCCCAGTTCCGCCCCCGCCGGTTCCGCCGCCGGGCGTCAGCCCGTCCGGCAGCTGCACGGCCAGGATCTTCCCCGAGCCGTCCAGCTCCGGGTAGCCGCCCGGCAGACCCCGCTGGTTGAGGGACTGCAGCACCACGATCTGCGGCGGCGGGGTCGTCTGCCGCACCACCGCCTGCAGGTCCACCACCGACCCGTCGGCGGGCACCTTGATGTAGTAGGTGCTCACCGGCTGCCCGGTCAGCGCCTCGTCGACGCGGTACATCACCCCGACGGGAAACGTGCCGTCGTCCATCGGCGACGGCACGGTGAAGGAGACCTTGCCCTGCGCGTCCAGGGCCTTGGACACCGGCACCGGCTCGGCGATCTGCCCGCCGTTGATCACCGGCGCCGTCAGCTGCAGCTGCACCGTCCCCGCGCTCGGCGTCGTCCCCGTCACGTACGTCCCGCGCACGGTCACCTGCGTGATCCCCACCTGCTACCCCTTCTCCAGCGGCACAGCCGCGTCGATCTTCAGGAACCTGCGGGCACCGACATGGACCGGGTCGCCGTACCGGCCGTGCGGGCGCCGGTGCTCCGGCGCGACCGTGCTATCCGGCCCGTACACCACCGGCGCGTTGTACGCGCGGCCCAACGCCCGCATCCGCGCCGCGCCCTTGAACAGCGCGGCGGGCTTGGGCATCCCGCCGCGCTGCTCGCTGCTCTCCGGCGGCACCGCCGAGCCCTCCCCGGCCGCCGCCCCGTCGCTCCCGTCGCCCTGGCCCGCGTCGACCGGCTGCGCACCGAAGCCCGGCACCGGCACTCCCCCGGCGGGCGGCATGCCCGCGATGTCGGTCGTGGTCGGCGCGAGCGTCGGCTGCAGCGCCACCGGGTCGAGGCCCATCAGCGGCGCCCGGATCATGTCCATCGCCGGGTCCTGGCCCTCGGGCAGAGCACGCGGCTCGAAGTCCGCCCGCAGGTCGGCCGGGATCGGCAGCCCCTCGGCCCGCAGCCGCTGGTACAGCTCCTTGCGGGTGCGCTGCTCCTCGACGGCCAGCTCGATCTGCTCCTCGCGGGTCTTGTTGACCTCGTCGTCGAAGTCGATGGAGACGTTGTGGAGCCGGGTGCGCATGGAGATCGGCACCCCGGCCTCGCGCAGTGCCTCGAAGAACTCGGTCTGCCGGGCCTCGTCCTGCAGGGACATGGTCCGGAACTCAATCTCGGGGATCAGCAGCTTGGGCTGCTCGACGATCCGCTCCTCGCCGGTCTCCTCGTCGACCTCCAGGACCTCCTCCATACGCACGAACCGCTGGCCGCCCCGGGTCTCGTAGTCGTAGTGCTCCTGGGCCTCCGCTACCACCAGGGCGCGCTGCCGGTAGTGGCGGCGCACGAGCTTCTGGTAGTCCGTCAGGAGCTGGGTGACGAGGTCGCGGTTCAGGGCGTCGGCGGCGTACGTCTCACCGGAGCTGGCGCCGGACAGCATGGTCTGGGACAGGCCGAAGACCTGGAGAATCCGGCCCTCGATCCGGTCGAAGTCGTCGGTGAAGTCCGGCATGTCCTCTTTCCCGAGGACCGGGGCCATGTCGATGCCGAAGTGATGGGTGATCACCCGGAAGTCAGCGGCGAGCGCGGAGTCCAGGGCCTCCTCGAAGTCGGCCAGGTCGTCCTGGGTGGGAATCCACGGGACCTCGGTGCCCAGGTCGGAGGCGGACGCGCCGAGCTTGGCCAGGATCAGGGGGGTGTAGAGCCGATCGGCGACCGCGTCGACGGCCGCGTTCAGCATCTCCTCCTGCATCAGGCTGCGCATCCCCCGGTACAGCAGCGGCACGCCCCGTTTGGCGTTCGGGCCGCCGCCGTGGAATTTCAGCTGCCGCAGGAGGATGTTGCTGACCGGCATGAGGACGTTGTCGGCGGCGTAGGCGGCCAGCTCCGGGTAGGCGGCCATGAGCTTGTCGTACTCCCAGGCCGGGGTGCGGGTGCGGATCAGCTCCCGCATGGCCTCCGGCAGCCGGATCGTGTACCTCGGGTCGCGCAGGAACGGGCTCCGCTGGACCTCGATGTTGTCCGGGTCCAGCAGTTCCTCGTCGTCCCAGACCCCGAGCGCCTCGTTGAAGGTCCCCAGCGGCCACGCCTCGCCGACCAGCCAGTACTCGCGCCCCATCGAGACGAGGAACTCGTCGTAGTTCAGCCCGTGCTCCTCGTCGAAGAACAAGTCCGAGTAGAACTCCGTGAGGCGCTCGTCCTTGCAGGACAGCTTCATCCCGAGCAGCGGATACTTCGCGTAGATGTCGATGCACGACCCGACGATGGGATGGGCCGCGTACACCAGGCGGCAGTACGCCCGAAGGCGCTTCATCTGCTCCGAGTCGTCGAACTCGAACGGGAGGTTGTTCTGCTTCCAGTAGAAGAGCGGGTCGCGCGGCCGGGAGGTGGCGAACCCGAGGCTCGGCCCGGAGCGCCCGGAGCCGTCGGCCTCCTTGCGCATCCGCACCCGCCGGTTGTGCCGCATCTCGGAGACCTCGGGCGACTCCGAGTCGCTCCCGGCCGTCCTCGACGCCCGCCGGAAGAGCTTCGACATGCGCGTCAGCGCTGCCTCGCTCGGCCCTCGGTCCCTCGCCGTGCCCGCCATCCCGTCCTCCCTGTCGGTCACCCCTTCCGGGTGGCGGGCAGGCGGCGAACAGGAGACGCAGACCGGTATGACTGATCGCGGAGTCTCCCGCAACCAGGCCACGCTCGGTGCCTTGGGGGACGGCCCGTCGTTGAGTAGGGCATGGACCAGTCACCTGTGGCACAGAGCGAGAACGCGAAGGCGCGGCGGGACCTGCCGGGCGAGTTGTCGGCCCTGATGGACGGCCAGGACGCCCTCCGCAGCGCCCAGTGGTACCCGGCCCAGTCTGGGGACCTGCTGACGGTCCGCTGGCCCGCCAGCGGTGCCCTGCCCGCAATCGAGGAGATGTACGAGGTTGTCCGCGATGAGTGGGATGAGCTGACTCTGCAGCTCCGCTCCCACACCTACCCGGAGACGTTCGCCAGCAGTGCTGGGGCGTTCGCACGAGAGTGCACGCCGGACGATCCGTTCTTCGGGCCCTGGATGGAAGCCGGGCCACACCGCCTCACGATCGTGCGAGGGGGCATGGTCATCCACGGCGGCTGACCAAGATCGCGGTCAGCCGCGCAGGCTGGAAGCGAGGTAGGCCACGTACGCCTCCCGCCCCACCGTCGCCCCTGCCGCCGTCCGGTAGGACTCCTTCTTCCCGAACGGTGGCCCGCCGCCGGAGTCATCACCGTCCTCCGACTTGCCGTCACCGCCATCAGCGCTGCCGTCATCGAACGGCGGGCCGCCGTCGCCCTGGCTGCCATCCTCCGGGGCACCCGGCTGCGCCCCGGGAGCGCCCGGCGGCACCGCGCCGGGCGCTGGGGCAGGGGCGGGCATGCCCGGGATCTGCACCGGCATGCCCCCGACACTCTGCGGGAACGCCGAGTACATCGGCTGTACGCGCACGATGAAGGCGGTGTTGCAGAACTGGCACTCGATGTTGCCGTCCGACCGTCCGATCACCTGCCCGCTGCCGCACATCGGGCAGTGCATCACCTGGACGCCGTCCCCGGACTGGTGCGCGTGCCGGACCAGCTGCGTCATCGCTACCTCCATGATCATCCGGTCCAGGCGTCCGGGTGCAGCGAGGACAACTGCTTGACGTTCTGCGGCCAGTACGAGGGCAGCCCGTCGTACGGGTTGCCCGCCGCGAGGTTCGGGGAGTTGTAGCAGAACACCGTCCGGATGCCCCGCGCGTACGCGCGGGCGATGGCCTGCTGAGACGACGCCAGGTCCGGCACGGACTTCAGCACCACCGCGTACCGGCTCGGCGGGAAGTTGCCCAGCCACGTCGGCGGCGTCCAGGCCATCCAGTCCTGCACGGTGCCCTCGAAGATCACCGTCTGGTCGGCCATCGCGATGTACGCCGGGTCCGGCACCACCCCGGGGTTGAGCACCACGAAGCGGGCGCCGTGCTTGCGCAGGCCCAGGACAGTCGTGGCCGTCGACTGGATGTGCCCGGGGTCGGGCGGGCACTGGTCCAGGAAGACCGCACTGAAGCCCCGGCCCCGCCAGGTGTCCATGTCCTGGAAGACGTTGAAGTCCAGCCGAGTCCCGTAGGTGTACGCGATGTAGGCGGCCACCGTGGTGCCAGCGGCCATCACGGCCTTGCCCACGTCGGAGAGCACGGTGTCCTCGGTCGTGCCGGGCCCGTTGAACTGGTTGAGCACCACCCAGTCCACCGGCAGCCCCGGGACCGCAAGGTCGGCCCAGGGCGCCCCGTTGATGCCGGGGTGCACGTACAGCGGCACCCCGGCGCCCATCGTTGACGGTGCGAGCATCGCTCAGTTCCCCCCGTAGATGACGTACGGCACGAACCAGGCGGTCAGCGCGAGCCAGCACAGGGCCGCGCACAGCCCGGCGCAGGCGCTCACCAGGAGCGGCCAGAGCTTCTCCTTCATCGGCCCCTCCTCAGGCTCGGAAGAGCGGCAGTTCAGGCGGACCGGCCGGACGCGGACGCGGAACGTGCGGCGGCGCCTGGTGGCTGAAGCCCGGCCCGGCCGCCGGAGCGGACGGCGGGGCCACCGGGGACTGCGACTCGGGGTGGCTGAACGTGGCCTCCGGGTCCGTCGGCAGGTGCAGCTGCACCGGCCCGGACGGCTGCGACATCCCGTCCTCGAACGACACCTGCGGCGCCGGGCCGGTCGACCTCGGCGCGCTGTCCGCACCGGGAAGGTCCGAGAACGACGGTGCTGAAGCCGGACCGGACGGCTGCACCGGGGTGTCCGGCTTCGGCGCGTCCGAGAACACCGCCGGAGACGGCCCGCCACCGCCCGTACCGCCGCCACCGGCCGACGGAGCCGCACTGCCGCCTCCGGCCGAGGGCGTGCCCGGGAGCTGGTCCATGGACGGCTTCCAGTGCTTCGCCCGGTCAGTGAACGGGCCATCCGCGACGTTGCCGAAGTTCTCGTACGCGAGCGGGTACGCGGTCGCCATCTTCGCGTGCTGCTCCGCCGCAGCCTCGGCCAGCTCCAGGCAGCGCGCCAGCGGCAGCCCGGGGTTGTCGGCCGCCGCCCGCGCCGCGAGCTTCGCCACCGCCGCCACCCGGGCACTGTCGTCCTGCCGCACCGGCGGCGGCACGCTGGCGGCGCGGGCCTCGCTCAGCAGCTTCCAGCGCCGCACCAGGTCCTGCTCCAGGGCCTCCACCGGGTACCCGCGCTGAGCCGCCGCCCGCCGCAGCGGCTCGGCCGCCAGCGCCAGCCGGTGCAGCGCGTCCCGCTCGTCCACGGCTGCCGACAGCAGCGGCCACACCGACACCTCGACGTCCTGCAGCGCCGCGCTGCGGGCCAGCTGCTCCTGCTCGGCCTCCAGGTCCCGGGCCGCGTTGTTCCACATCATGTCCGCGAACATCAGCTCTGCTCCCCGTTCCGCTCCTGCAGCAGCCCGGCCTGCACCCGACGTCGGAACGCCGCCGCCGACGCGGGCAGCGCGTACTGAGGCGGCGTCATGCCGCTGTCCGGCAGCGTCTGCACCACACCCGGCGAGTCCACGCCGCGCGAGGCCGGAACCACCGGCGCCCCCGTCGGAGCCGCTCCGTTGTACGGCGACGGCCCACCGGCCGCCGCCGCGTCCATCCCGCCTGCCAGCGGCCCCGGCCGTCCGGGCCCGTTGATCGGCGTCGACCCCGACGGGTCCGCCGACGTCCCCGGCGCGGTCGTGTCCATCTGCAGCGTCGTCGCCGCCTGCGCCTGCAGGTACGTGCCGTCCGTCGGCAGGCCGTGCTCGGCCGCCACCTGGTGGGTGAACCGGCGGTGCAGCGCGATCCGCTGGCCCAGCGCCGGAGCCCGACCGGCCAGCCGCTGGTGCTCCTTGATCCACTCCCCGCGCTGCGCCGGGTGGTCGGTCAGCCCGGCGTAGATCCCGGCCTCCATCTCCGCCGTCCCCGCCAGCACCAGCGGAGTCCCCGGCCGCCACCGCATCGCGTACCGGTACCCCCGCTGGAAGTCCGGGTGCTGCATCTCCTGACGGGTCGCCACGTGCCGCGAGGCGTACACCTGCTGCGGCTTCTTCGTGCCCTGCCCGTTGTCGCCCCCCAGGCTCACCGGCACGTCCTGGCCCACGGAGGCGGGCTGCGCCGAGGTGTACGCATCCACGTACGACCGCGCCGCGTGCCCGTCGGAGAACGACGGCGCCTGCCCGGCCGGGTCCTTGCCGTCAGCCGCGCCCTGCGCGGCCGTACCCGGCGCAGCGGGCGGCGTGGACGCCGGGGTGTTGGCGATGTTCGGCTGCACCGTCTGGTGCGGGTGGCTCCACTGGTCGGCCTGCACCTGCCGACCGGCCGTGGTGTGCTGCGCAGGGCGGGCCGGTACGCCGCCGGGGACGGCGTGGCCGCCCTCGTCGTGCTCTTCGCCGCTCATCTCCCACGGGAACATCACCTGCTCCGGCAGCGGGGTCGGGGCGGGGTGGTCATGGACGTCGATGGCCTGCTGGATCTGCGGCAGCCCGGAGGCGGCCTGGGCCCGCCGGGGCACGTCCCCGCCGTCCTGGTGGCCGCCGAGCTGCTCGGGACTGCCCTGGCCGCCGTCTCCGGCCGGAGCGGGGGACGGCCCGTTACCGCCGCCGGGCGGGTTCCAGCTCAGCTCGTCGGTGGTGGAGTGCCCGCCCGGCTTCTCCGGGGTGCCCTGGCCGCCGTTGCCGGACATGATCTCCTGCAGCAGCGGGTTCCGCTCGGAGGTCTCGGTGCCGACGGAGCCGGAGTTCAGCTCGTGCACGGGCGGAGCGAAGTTGTCGAAGACGTCGGTCGGCAGCTCGGTCGGCTTGTTCGTCACGCCGTCCGGGGCGGTGGTCTGCTGGATCTGGTCCAGGCCCGAGCCCGCCTGGGCGCGCAGGAACGCGGCGTAGTCGGTGAAGACCTGGACGGCCTCCTCCCGGCCAGCGCCGTACCCGGCGGCCACCCGGTGGGCCAGCCCCTTGGCCTGCTCGGTGAACTCGGCCTCGTCGGCCCGGACTTCAGGCGACAGCTGGGAGAACCACAGCCCTGCCTGCGCGACGATCGCCGACCGGTCGACCTCGGGTTCGCCGAGACCGGCCAGCCAGTCGCTGGCGGAGCTGGTGCGCTCGAACGTCGGGGCCGGGGTGAGGGTCTCGGTCACCACGGTGGCCGCCCAGTCGATCTCGCGTTCCCGGGCGGCGTCCACGGCGGCCGTGCGGTCCATCTCGTCGAGCTGGGCGACCAGCCGGGCCTGCGCCGCCAGGGTCGGGGCGGCGTTGATGGCCCGCAGGATCGCGCCCCGGTCCTTGGGGGTCGTCACAATCTCCTCCAGTGCGGCTGCGGCAAGGTCGGCGGAGGAGAGGCGACCAAGCCAACGCGACAGGCGACGCAGCATCGTGGACCTCCCTCCGCCCCTTCCCACCGGGCAGAGGCGGCCGGACAGGACCCGGACTGTCCCCTGAGTGCGCTACCGTTCGGGGAGACCAGCAGGACGGAGGCAGCGGTGCTCAAGATCAGGGGGTTCGACGGCACCCCGGACGTCGTCCCGGGCTGGGAGGCGCGGGAGTCCGCCAGCGAGGCGGACGCCGACGTCCTGGAGCAGACGGCGCAGAGCACCGCCGACACGGTCGCCAGCGCCTGGCGGCAGCTCACCGACCGCCACGCGAGCAGCGTGACGGGGGCGCCGTCCCCGCTGCAACAGCTGCTTCTCAACGCCTGGCCGTACCGGGCGGTCGTCGAAGAGACTGACGCATCGTCACCTCATCGGGTGACCCGCGTGCGCCTGGAGTGCTACCTGGGCAGCGGACGCATCCACGACCTGCTCCACAGCTCCACCGGGCGCCACGTGCTCGCCCTGCTCCAGGCCGAGACTGGCATCGCCTTCACCCTGCCGATCTGCAGCACCCGCTGGCTCACCCTCGGCATCATCCACTGCACGCCGCGCGCACCCAGGCAGAGCCGTCCGGCCCGAACCGCGCAGGACGAAGCGGCCTTCAAGGCCAGGGTTGACGCGATCATCAACGGCAGCCTCGTCGAGGACAGCCTGACCTTCCCCGCCGACCGGCTCAACTACGCCCTGCGCAAGCACCTCGGGGTGAGCGCGACCACCTTGAGCTGGGCAGCAGCCCCCGAAGGACACTGCGCCGTCTACTTCGAGCGCAAGGCCGCCGCACGGCTGGCCGACTTCGGGATGCCGGTCGAAGGCGTACCGGGCCCCCACAACCCCAGCATGGTGCAGTACCTGCTCACAGACGCCCAGTGCCACGAGATCGCGGACCGCGCGGCCGGACGGCAGTCTGCCCTTACGGCGTAGCTTCGCCCTGCTCCGGCTTGGTGTTGATCGTGCCGCCCGCCGCCAGCAGCTCCTTCTTCGGCACCGGCCTCATCGTGAGCCGTACGCTCGCACCCCCGAGTCCGGGGGAGTTGGAGATGTAGGCGGCCTTGTCCACGTTGCCTTCGTCCAGGAGGGCGTAGGTGTAGTCCTTGTCGTCGTGCTCGACGTCCCCGGCCAGGTGCATGAGCCAGCGGGTGTACAGCGCCAGCTCCTTGCCGATGTCCCGCTTGGCGTCCATGCCGTAGACGGCGTGCACTTCGCCGATGAGCACGCCGCCGTGGCTGATGGTCCAGTTGATCGGCTCCATGTCGGCCTTGGCAGCCCTGCTGAACAGCTTGCCCAGCGCCCGGTAGCCAGCACGCTGGTACTCGATGCTGTACGTGTGCTGCGGTGGGGAGAAGGCCATGGCCGGAGTCTAGAGGACTCTGGCCATGGCTATGGTCACTTTCTGTTGTCACATCTTCGCTGTCAGGGTGTTCGGGAGGTGGGGTCCGATGTACCCGATGTGGATCTTTCCGTCAGCCCGGGTCGAGTCGAACAGGTGCAGCCGGGGGTAGGGGACCTGGGCTCCGAGCCGGATGTGCGCGCCCATGTACGCCCGCTCCGACGGGTGGGCGGACCTCGGCACCGGGAACACCCGGGCGTTGAACCACTCGTCGCGGGCCTTGACGGCCGCCGACTCGTCCGGGACGAACGCGCTGGCGGAGATCGGGTTCAGGGCACCGGGCCAGCGCAGGTACTGGTAGATCGACGACAGCTCGGGCCGGTCGCTTCCGGCGGTCGCGCGGGCCTGCCCGTAGGACTCCAGCATCTCCAGCGCGCCCCAGGCGCGATTGATCCACAACGCGCTGTGCGGTGAGTCCAGCTCGGCGATGCTGTCGGGCACCCGGTCCCCGAGCACCACGTACTCCAGCAGCTCGTGGCCCATTTCGAGGAACTCGTCCCACGAGGCGGCCACCGGCCGGGCGGCGGGCACGGCCTCGTCGAAGGGGGCCTTCTGCAGGTCGGCGAGCTTGCGGCGCAGGAAGGCGATCTCCCGGACCTGGTCGTCGCCTTCGGCTTCCAGCTCCACCACCCGCTGGTTGGCCGCGTCGCGGTCGCGTACGGCGGCCACCGCGACTTGCCGCAGCGCCGCCGTGTCCGGGCGGGCCCGCAGCTCCTCGACCTCGGCCCTGGCCGCCGTCAGCTGGATCTTGGTGTCCTCAAGCTCCTCCAGGGTGCCGTTCAGCTCGCCGAGGATCTCCTCCCGGCCTTCGGCGAGCATGGCGATCTCCTCCTGTGGAGAGGGCCCGGTGACCTCCTGGACGGTGATGCCCTCGGGCCCGACGTCGACGCGGGTGAGGGAGCCGAACAGCTCGACCAGGTCCCCCAGCATGAAGCCGCTGCGCTCTTCCTCGTGCTCCTCGATGGTCTCGGCGATCCCGACGGTGTTGCGGACGTTGTTCTCCACCCACTGGGTCATGTCGCACGGCATCTGGTGGTAGACCTGCAGACCCCGGGCGGCGCGGCCGGAGACGACATCGTCGTGGGTGAACATCACGTTCGAGGAGCGCAGGCCCTCACGCAGGGTGGGCAGGATGAACGCGCCACCGGGATGCAGGCGCATGTCGTACTGGTGGGCGAGGGCCTCGTTGAGCTGGTCGTACTCAGGGCCGGAGACGGTCCACAGGACCGTGTTGCCGTGCATGGAGGGAGTGAAGTCCTCCACCAGGGCCTTCGCGTTGGTGGCCTTGACCAGGTCGTCGTCGTGGACGAAGACGGTGGTCGTGTCGGCGTACCTGCCCAACTCCTGCAGCTGGACCTGGAGGCTCTTGGTGTTCCCGAAGCTGCTCTTCGTCAGGCGGTTGATCTTCAGCATGCGCCCGCCGAGACCACCGTGGGCCCGGTCCCAGCCGACGTTCTTGTTCTCCGGCATCAGCCTGACCGCTGGGGAGAGCCAGTGGCTCTGCCAGGTCGGCTCGCCCGGGGCGTAGGCGACGATCGTCCAGGCGCCTCGCTTGTCCGCGCCCTTGGCCTTGCTCACTGGGAGGCCAGGCCCTGGGGAGAACGACTCGTCGGAGGCGCGGATGTCGGCGATGTTGCAGTGGCTGGTGTCGAGGACGGTGAGGGTGGCGTAGATCCGCACCGGGGTGGGGTCGTTCGTCCTGCGGGGCTCGGTCCACCGGGCGGCGAAGCCGTACCCGTTGGCCTTGCTGACGTCGGCGGCCCGGATGTCGAGCAGCTCGAACCTCGGCTCGGGGTGGTCCTCCTGCCGCTCGGCGTGGGTCAGGATCTCGTGGAGCTGCGCGGGTGCGTCGCGCAGCAGTCCCCTACCGAGCCAGGAGTTGAGAGGGCGGCAGCGGATCGTCAGCGTCTTGGGCCGGATGGCCATGCGGTACTTCCTCTGTACTTGGGGCGCGGCAGCGGTTCCATCATCGCGCGCGGCGCCGACATCGGTCGGTCGAGTCCTAGTTAAGCAACTGAGCAGGTCATCCGGTGCGACGTTCCCGGAACTGCCCAACTCCCCCGTGGAGTAGGGCTACCATCCTGCGCAACATTTTTCTATAACAAGCCCAGGCGGCCTTCTTCCTCGGTCCGAACCGGCCTGGCTCCTGGGGGGTGGGGGCCGCCGCCGTTGGGGCTGGGCAGCAGTACGCGAGGGTCTCCAGGTCGAGCATCCGGTAGTCGCGGAACATGGCGAGGGCCTCGGGGGCGTTGGGCCAGCGGACGGTGCTGGTCCGGCCGTCGTCGGCCTGCACGGTGACGTGGGCCTGGGCGTGGTCGATGGCGGTGACGGTGGTGCACAGGCCCAGCAGGCCCTGCTGCGGGGCGTGGTGGATGCGGTCGCCGACGGCCAGCGGCGGGTGGATCACTTGTCGGTCCCGGGGTTGTAGGCGTTCTTGAGGCGGGGGTTCTCGGCGACCAGGTCGGAGGCGGTCAGGTGGAGCTGCTCGCTGGCGTAGTCGCGCTCGCTGGCCTTGCTGATCTGGTCGAAGTAGAGGGCGGCGGCGACCACCACGGTGTCGGTGAGCATCGCGTTCTGCGCCTCCAGGGTGGTCAGGCGTGGGGTGAGGGCCTTGACGACCGCCCTGGTGATGGCGGCGGCGCTGGCGGCCGGGGAACTGCTCAGGGCGGCGGTGACGACCTCGCTGACGACGGCTTCCAGGCCGGTGGGGTCGAGGCGGACGCGCTCGCGGGGCGGTTCGCCGACTCCGGCGCAGGCGGCGCCCATGAGCCAGGAGAGGTGGTACGGGTTCGGGGCTCCGTGGTGGCGGATCATCCCGGCCTTGGTGAGGTTCGCCTTCCGGCCGCAGCTGGCGCAGGTGCCTTGCGGTGGCAGCGTGGTGGGAGTCATGGGGTGGGTCCTGTTTCGGCAGTTCAGGCGGCAGGCGGTGGCAGTATGTAGAAGGTTAGTCGCTGGTTGTGACAATCCGGGTCAGGGGTCGGGGTGGTCGGCTCCCCCGGTGACGGTCAGCGTGATCCAGGTGAAGATCCCGGCCGCCGCCGCGCTCGCCAGCGTGACCACGCCGAGGTGGAAGGCGCCTTCGGCGGCAGCGGCGACGGTGGTGGAGCAGGCCAGGGTGACGGGGGCGGTACGGCGCACATCAGATCCACGGGAGTCGGTTCGGGCATGAAGTAGACGGAGGGCAGCGGGCCGGGGACGATCACCGGCCCTGGCTCACCTTCCACTGGTGGAGGTCCGTGATGTGGCGCGGGAGGCCCTCGTGGCGGCGCCGCTCGGTGAGGACTTCGTCCATCAGCTCGGTCAGCTCGCCGATTCCGGCGGCGGTGCACAGCACCCGCTCGGCGCGGCTGGTGACGTCCGGGTCGATGACGGCGCGCTCGGTGGCGGCCCAGTCCAGGGCCCAGGACAGCAGCTGCGGTTCGAGCGTGAGGGCGGCGGTGAGCGGGGTGCGGCGCTGGACGACGCGGTTGTCCAGGTCCAGCACCTCCAGCACGCGGCCGGTCAGGCGGACCTTCTGGTAGATCGCGGCCACCCCGGTGTGCTGGTAGTTGCTGTAGGACTCCCACAGCTCGGTCAGCCAGGTGTTGACGCCGAGGATGTCGGCGAGCAGCGGGTGGATCTGCTCGTGGGCGTGGCGGTTGTTGCGGAGGTCGGAGATCGCGGCGACCAGGACGGTGCGGTTGCGCTGCTGCAGGGTCAGTCCGTAGAGGACGGCCGGGGGCGTGGGGCCGGTGCTGTTGGTGGAGATGGTGGCGATGGTCATCGTGGCTCGCTTCGTCAGGCGTTGCGGACGCGCCAGTAGGTCCGGCACCGGGAGCAGCGGTAGGTGGTCCAGCGCTTGTCGTCCGGGTGGGTGCCGTGGTTCCAGGTGCGGCGGTGGTCGGTGGGCCGGGCGCAGGCGCGGCCGGTGAAGCCGGGGCGGCCGAGGGTGGTGGTCCTCGGCGGGTGGATGCGGCGGTTGTAGGCGTGGACGGCCGACAGGAGCAGGCGCGGGGCGCGCAGTCCGTCGACGGGGACGACCGGGAGCGTCTGGTACTCCACGAGGAGGCGGACCTGGTCCTCGGTCTTGCCGAGGAGAGCGGCGGCGTCGTGGAGGGAGCAGGTGCTGAAGTCGACCGGGACGGCTGTCTTCTTGCTGCTGCTCATCGGGGCTGGCGGGCCTCGGAGTTGAGCATCAGGGCGGCGATGAGGGCGCGCATGCCGTGCACGGTGAAGGTCTTCTTCTCGCCGAGGTCGCCGGGGACGCCCGCCTCCAGGAAGCCGTCGACGATGCTCCGGTAGTCCGGCAGCTCGGGTTCGCCGACCAGCCTGGTGTAGTCCGGGCCTTCCAGGCGGGCGGCGACGACGTCGGCGGCGCGGGTGAGCGGCCGGGCGTAGAGCAGCGGTTCCTCCGGCTCCCAGCCGGAGACCAGCAGCACCGTGGCGGCGCCGTCGTGGGTGGCCCAGACGGCGCGCAGCTTGTCGGTGCGGGAGGACTTCACCAGCAGGGCCGGGTGGAGGTTCTCGGCGTCGATGCTCGCGGGCGAGATCGGGACGATGCCCAGGGCGGCGAGGGCGGCCTTCAGGGCCTTGAGGCGGTCGCGGGTGCTGACGAGGTACGGCGCCGGAGCGAGGAAGGGAAGGGTGGTCTCGTACTCAGCTGCGGCGAGTTCGTACCACCCGGGCGTGGCAGTGCCCGAGGACGGCATGGCGGATTCTCCTGGCAGGAGGAGTGGTGGAGCATTGGCAGGTCCGGCCAGCCTACATGCCGTCTTCGCAGGCCGTCGAGGTCTGAAACGATCTCACGACAGCGCTGCTGGCCCCGGTCGTCGCTCCAGGGCCAGCAGCGCCAAGCATGTCAGAACGCGGGTTCGGCCGGGCTGTCCTGGTTGAACAACCACGCCTCTTCGTCCTGGACACAGGTGTCCTCCGGGGAGGGCTCCTGCTCCTCCTCCTGGTCGGCGCCCGCCAGACCGGGGAACAGCTTGGCCACGTGCCGGGCCACCGCGAGGCCGGAGCCTGCTCCCCGCAGACCGGACGGCGGCTGGTGGCCCAGCTGCCCGGCGGCATCGGTGTAGACCGGCTCCGGGAGCTTCACGTCGAGGTCGAACGAGTCGATCTCGTCGTCGACCACCTGCTGCGCCTGCAGCAGCTGCCCGTTGGCGTCCCAGGTCACGCGGACCAGCTCACCGGTGACGACCAGCCATCCGATCATGCGGACCGCGAGGAGCTGCGGAACCTGGTGGGGGCGAAGACCACGGTCGACCCGGGCCTGCTGCAGCGTCGGGATCAGGTCGCCCGCCAGTTCCGACAGCCGGTGGATGCCCGATGCGGATTCGAGGTACGCGCGCACGCTGGGGCGGGCGTTGGGGAGGTTGTAGAACATGACGCCGACGCCGTGGTCGAGGAGGATGCGCTGCAGCGGCTCCTCGCCGCCTTCGGTGACGTACTTGGCCAGGACCGCGCCCTCCTCGGCGGCCACCTTCTCCGGTGAGGGCGAGGCTTCGGGCGTGGGCCTCGGGGGCACCAGCGCTGCCGTGGCCTCCACGGAGCCCACCTCGGGGCGCTTCGGCCATGCGAGGCGCAGCCGCTGCTCCTCGGCGTGAAGGGCCCGCTCCAGTTCTTCGGTTTCCACGGACTGCCGCCAGACCGTCAGCGTGCCGCCCTGCGGGTACGCGTACTCCATGGCCTTGGCCGGTGCCGAGCGGTGCTCCGGGTCGCCGGGATGGTCCTCGGACAGCCACTGGGGCGCGGCGTCATCGGGCAGGAGGCAGGAGGCGGCGTTCCGGGCGTCGACCAGGGACAGTTCCAGATTGGGTGTCCCGTCCGGCAGGACGAGCGTGTAGACGAACACGGTGTACTCCAAAGGGGGCGGCAGGTCAGGCAGTGAGGGCCTGGGCGGAAGGCGGCGGTGAGGTGATGCTGAGGTGGGGCAGCTGGTTCATGCCGAGTGCGATGTCCACCGTCAGTCCCGCTTTCTCCAGCACCTGGGCGCAGGTCTCGGTGATGTTGAAGACGAGCCGGGCGTTGGGCGGAAGGCTGGTGGCGACGTAGGTGACCCGGACGGTGCCGTCGGACAGGTCCTCGACCAAGTACCCGGCGTGGGTGACGACTCCGGTCCTGGAGAGGGAGGCGGCCACCAACCCGGCGTCCCGCAGTGCGTCCGCGCTGCGCTGGGCGAGGCCGGAGAGGGAACGCCGGGTCATCTGGCACCGTCCAGCAGCCACGGCGGGACGGTCAGGGGCAGCTCGGCGATCTGGGCGGTGGCGATCCAGAACTGCCCGGACTCCGCCAGGCTGGCCAGACGGGCGGACCCGGTCACTCCGGGCTCGTCCTGGTCCAGCAGCGCCTTGATCCCCAGCTCGAACTCTTCCTCGCGCTGTTCCCGGACGGCGGCCACCAGCTCCTCGTCGGTCAGTTCGTCCAGGTGGCGTACGCCCGCGTGCTTCCTGACCCGGCGCCAGATCGCTTCCCTCTCCTGCGCGCGGACGTAGGTGCCGACCTGGCCGTGGGGGGCGTGCTTGCGCAGGATCAGCAGGGAGTTGAACCTGCGGCGCTCGCTCTCGTAGTCCTCGCCGTGCCGCTCGGCGCTGGCCCGTATCCGCTGGGCGGCAAAGGCGACCTGCTGTGCGGTGCGGACGGTGGAGTCGGACAACGCTTCTCCCAGGTCAAAGAGCTGAGCTGCACGAGCACGGCGTGCGGAGTGACGTCCCGTCAGGGCATGCGCCAAAGAGCGCAGATGACAGACCGGGTGATCCGCACAATGCAATAATGTCAGCCTCTTGCGGGCGCTGCACAGGAACTGGCCAAAACCGAACGAGCCGATCCTGTGGCCCCCCACCAACAACCGCCGGAGAGCACCGCTGCATGACCAAGAACCAGCCACCACCCCGACCCGACAACACCACCCCATCGAGTGAACGCCGCCGGACCCTCACCCTCTATCTCTCGCTCATCGCCCTGGCCATCCTCGCCACCGGCGCGGTCTTCGTCTTCCTCTCCCCCGAGAAGCACACCCCCGCCGCAGCCGCGCTGTACGTCCTCACCGTCGGCGTCTGCGTGATCGTCATCATCGCGGTTCCCGACCTCCTGGCCTCCCGGGAGCGCCAGGACCGCACCCTCCCCCCGCCCAGGCCCTCCAAGGGCCGTACCGAGAAATGAACGGTGCCCCGGCCGGGCGGACTCGGCCGGGGCACCGCGTGTTCATGATCAGTAGACCGGGCAGGACGGGCAGAACGCGGCGCTGACGGCGAGCGGGCCCAGGAAGATCGTGCGGCTGCGCCCACCGGTCTCCCGCAGCGACTTCTTGCAGGAGTAGCACTTGCGGGCCGTGATCGACAGGCGCTTGACGTCGCAGGGGACGCAGGCGACGGTGTCGGGCATCTCGGCCCAGGCGACGAGCGGCACGGTGAGTTCGCCGTTGCTCGGGAAGTGCGGGCAGTAGTAGCGCTTCTTGCGCGGATTGCTGTGCGTGGCGAGGACGTTCCGGAACCAGTCGGGCCGCTCCTCCGGGCGGATCGTGGACTCGATCGCCTCTCCCCCGGCAAGCTCCCCGAGCACTTCGACGTGCTCCTGGATGTCACGGACGGCGGCCTGCTCCTGGTCGGAGACAGCGATCTCTGAGGGGTGTCGCTTCATCATGCGAAAGACGCTATTCCCCCAACTACCAAATGTAGAGCCAAAGTTGGGCCCGCGCAATTTCCCGTCTCCAACCGGCCCATTGTGTCCGAAACCCCGGCCTCCGGCTGGCCAGATGCCGCCGGTGCCGGGGTTTCAGGTCGCTCCTGCGTACGACTTCTCGCTCCGATGTTCTACTGGCGGCGGTACGCGGCGAGACGGCAGCGGATACCCCACCAGTTGACGTGCGCGGGGGACGCCGACACCTCCACCCACTCCTCGTCCAGCAGCTCGTAGAACCCGTCATCGGCGTTCGCCCCGCCCCAGCCCTCCCCCGCGTACAGCAGCAGGTCGCCCTGGTACACCGACAGGGCGTGGCGGGCGTGCTCGCCCTGGTGGGGCGGCCAGACCATCAGCAGCACACGGTCCGGGTGCGCGGCAGCAGCCTCGGCGCCCTCGACCAGCACCGTGGTGTACGGACCGCCGGAGCACCACCGGTTCTCCCAGCCGGGCGGCAGCGGGTCGTAGGCGGCGACGTCCACCCCGGCCTGCTCCAGCTGCCACGCCCAGTACCCCGTACCGGCGCCGACCTCGACCACGGCCCGGCCGCCGAGCTGCTCCACCATCCAGGTGATGTCGCCAGGGGACGGGATCGACCAGGCGTACTGCGTGCACAGCTGCTGCCGGGAGGCACCGAGGAGCGCGAGGCGCATGCTCAGCTCCGGCGCGAAGTACATCGGCTCCATTTGCACCTCGGGCATCGTCCCGAAGACCGGCGGCGTCGACGGCATCCACCGCACCACCTCCCAGTACGGGTTCTGCACCCCGTCAGGAACGAGCTGGTCGTGCGGGCCGCCCGCGAGCGGCGCAGCGCCCTCCGAGAAGAAGAACGGCTTCTCCGGCAGCTCCGGGTTCTTCCAGGCGGCCTGCAGCGCTTCCACGGCCCGCGCGGGGTCGATCAGCGGGCCGTGCCCCTCAAGGATGTCGGTCATGCCCTCTTTTTCCTGAACTCCAGTACGGTGCCCGGCGGTTGGTCCTCCGGGGTCTTGCAGTCCTGCTGGTGCACGGCGTACCAGGCGGCGGCCTGGGTGTGGGAGCGGTCGAACCCCGAGACCGAGCACCGGCGGCAGGTCGCGATGCCGGTCTCGGGGTCGTACCGGTACGGGAGCCGGGTCACCCGTCGGGTCACCCGTCGACCGCGCCCTGCCGCTCGGCCATCTCTTCGAAGGTGTCGAACAGCTCGGGCCACCCCTCGCCGGGGCGCAGCGCCTGGGCCGGGATGCGGCCGGTGGCTACCGCGAGCCGGATGCCGATGTGCTGGTGGCCCTCGACGGCGAGCCAGCCCGCGCATGCCTCCTCGTCGCCTTCGGGGGATTTGTGGCAGGCGAACATCGGCTGGGAGACGATGTCCTCCATGCTGGTCACCTCGATCTGCTCGCTGGTGTTGCGGAGCAGCTCGTACCGCTCGGCGGTGAACTGGCCGGGCTCGGTCTCGCGCTTCCACGGGCACTCGTTGCACGGGTAGCGGCGGTGCGGCGTGCCCGTGCTGCAGGAGCCGCGCTCCGGGGTCTGGGCGTCGGTCACTGCTGGCTGCCCTGGGTCAGGGCGAGCAGGCGCAGCGCACCGTCGACGAGGTCGACCAGCTCCTTGGGGATGTCGTCGTCGTACTCGGCGAGGGAGCCGGAGAAGCTGGTGGTAGCGCGGCTGCGGCCGGGCTTGTTCTTCTCGTTGACGACCAGGCCCGCCGCGACGACGGTGCCGACAGCCCACTGGTTGGGCTCGGTCAGGTCGAAGGTGACGAAGACGTTGTCGACCAGGATGCGCTCCTCCGGCTTCTCATAGCGGGCCATGATCAGGTCCTTCGGGGGCTCCAGGTGGAGCTTGACGCGGCCGTCGATGGTCTTGACGGTGGGGACCGGGATGTCGTCCTCGTCGTCAAGGAGTTCGACGATGCTGGTCTTGGAGAGGAAGCGGGAGACCGCGTTGTGCATGGCGGTGTCGATCTCCTGGGCCAGGCCCGCGCGCTGGTTGCGGCGCTGCCCCAGCCAGGTGTTGACGTCGTCGCGGACGGCCATGGTGGCGTCGAAGACGACCTGGTCGGAGAAGCCGTCCAGGTCGGCGGGCTGCTCGAAGGTGTTGGAGACGATCGTCTGGGCCTTGGCTGCGACGTCCTGCCACTGCTTGAAGTGGGCGTTGGCCTGGATCAGCTCCTCCATGCTCCGCTCGCTGAAGCGGGAGATGTCTCCGAGCCACGCGCCGGTGGCCTCGCGGGCGGCGGTCTGGTCCTTGATCACCTCCTTGTAGGCGGAGCGGATCGACTTGGCGACGGACTTGAGCTGCACGGAGTGGCTCCTGGTCAGACGAGATCGGTGGGCAGGGTGGGCAGGATGTTCAGGCTCGCGCCGTCGTGGTCGCACTCCAGGGTGCCGACGTGGTGGCGGGAGTCGTTCGGGGTGACCGGGTGGACGGACTCGAAGCCGACGGTCCAGGGGTCGAGGCGGCCGGTGTAGTCGACGCTGGTGACCTTGGCGAAGTACCGCTCCCCGTACTGGCGGTCGTAGACCTTGATGGTGTCGCCCTCGGCGTAGGGCGGCTGCCGGTCGGTGTGCGGGTCCTTCTTGGCGGCGGGGCCGACACAGGCGATCTCGGCCAGCCGGTCCGGTCCGTCCTCGTGGTTCATCGCGAGGTCGACGGCAGCGGCCTCGACGGGGTACGCCTCGGTGAGGATGGCGCGGTTGCGGCGGTCGGCGGCGGCGAGGGCGGCGATCAGCGGCCGGGTGAAGGAGCCGACCTTGTGGCCGGGCAGGTAGCCGAAGTGGTGGAGGGTGTCGCGGGCGAGGGTGACGGGGATCTGGGGGGCCGGGTCGGCGGGGGTCATGGGTTCCTCAAGGGGGTTGGTTGGGCCGGGGTCCGGCAGGTTCATCCTGCCGGACCCCGGTGGGGTTCAGGGCTGGAAGGGCCGGTTGCAGTCGTCGGCCCGCTCGGTGGCGCAGATCGGGTCGTCGGTCAGGGTGTGCTCCCAGTGGCGGCCTTCGTCGTGGGTGCGGTAGGTGACGGGCTGGGAGCAGTAGTCGCAGGGGCGCGGCCGGGGGCCGCCCGGGACGGCGCGCTCGTCGGGGGCCCAGGGGGCGAGCAGGTTGGAGTTGTTGACCAGCTCGGGGCGCAGCCGGGGCAGGAGCAGGTTGGCGCCGACCAGGGCCCGCCAGGCGCGCAGGCCCTCCAGGGTGCGGGCGTCGTCGGTGAGCGGGGGCAGCATGGCCAGGCGGGCGGCGGCCTCGGTGGCGGCCTTGTCGGTGAGCGGGATGATCGAGGGCAGCATCACCAGCAGGCCGCTGCGCCCGGAGCGCGGGGTGTTGATCATGGGGCGGTGGGTTCCGGGGGCCGGGTGCAGGGTGTCGTCCCAGGCGATGTTCCGGTACGCCCACAGGTCGGTGGCGTCCAGGAGCCGCGCGGGGACGGGGACCGGGGTCTCCTTGGTCAGGCGCAGCTGGTAGGTCTGGTTGGCGGCCAGGGCGGAGCGCTTCATGGCAGGTGGTCTCCTGGTGGGGCGGCAGGGTCGGCGGGCCTGGCAGTGGCCCGCCTTCTGCACCCCAATCTAGTGCACCGCTATGCGCATAGGCAAGAGGGTTCACTAGGATTGGCGGCGCCCCCTCACCCGGTCCACCGCCCGCTGCGCCGCGCCCTGCCCGTGCTCGCGGTCGAACAGCCAGCCGTCGAACTCCGTCGCCCCGGGCCGCAGGTCCACCTTCAGCGGCCGAGCGGCCACGTACTCGAACTGGCCGTCCGGGACCTGCTCAAGCCACCGGCGAGCCTGCTCGACCGGCACGTCCTCGGGCACGGCGCCCATTGCCGCGTAGACCAGCGCCACCTGGCCACCGCCCCCGCCCAGCCCCGCCTCGTTGAACAGCGCGGCCAGGACCTCGGCCCGGTCCAGCCCCGTGATGTCGATCATGAACGGTCCATCTCCGTCTCGGTGCGGTGGCTGGCCCAGGCGGCCAGCGTCTCGAAGTCGTCGTCGGTCAACCCGGTGGCCGGGTCGACCAGGCGCAGCAGCGCCGGGGCCGCGTGCCGGTCGGCGACGAAGGCGCGGTCGGCGTCGGTCACCTCGTCGTCCACCCAGGCGAACGGCCGCCCGGCGGCGTACTCCAGGAGCGCGGCCAGCTTCCAGTGCACCCCGCCCGGCCGGTCCTCCTCCGGCGCGTCACCGACCGGCACGAGCGGCAGGTCCGGCAGCTGCTCCTCGCCGCCGACCAGGCCGACCGCCGGTCCGATGTAGCGGTTGGCCAGCTCGTTCCAGCTGGTGCACCACACCAGGTCGTACGGCAGTGCGCGCAGCCGGGCGCCGTGGCCGGGGTGCAGCCACACCTTCGGCAGCCGCACGTAGTAGGAGGGCTTGCCCGGGGTGCCGCCGCTGCGCAGGTGGGTCCAGCGGTGCGGCGTGTACCCGGCCGGGCGGCCCTCGGGCCGGGTGCCGTAGGCGTTCAGCGGGCCGTCGACGTCCAGGAAGAGCAGCGGGCGGTCAGCCACGGCCAGCCTCCCGGGCGCCGTGCACGGCGGGCGGGGCAGCGGAGAGCAGCACGTTGTACCGCAGGTGGCTGCTCCGCTCGGCGAGCAGGCCGTTCAGCCTGGCGGCGGCTCCCTGGGCGACCTCCAGCAGGCCGCGCTCGCGGTCGGTCAGGCCGTCCGGGCCGATGGCGGGCTCCCGGGGCTCGAAGCCCTCGGCGCCGCAGTGGACGCAGCGCCAGCCCTCGCCGTCCGGCCCGGAGTGGGTGGTCTCGGTGTCGTGGTCGTAGGTGTCCCCGCAGACCACCCCCGCCCGGTCGTCGGCCAGGGCCTGTTCCAGGCCCTTCGGCGGGTATGTCACGGTGCTCCTCCTTCGAAGTGCTGTGTTGCTGAGTTAAGCATCTCTGCGGTCAGCGCGGCTGCGCCTCGGTGATCGACCAGTCGGCGGCGGCCCAGGTGGTGGCGCCGGTGTCGGGGTCGGTGCTCGGTTTCCAGGCCAGCGGGCCGCCGTGGGCCTCAGCCTCGTGCCGGGCGCCGCTCAGGTCCCCGTGCCGGGTGTGCTCGGCGCCGCGCAGCAGCAGCACCCGGGGGCGCCGGTCGGCGGGGACGGCCACCACGGTGTGGGCGGAGCGCTCCTCCCAGCCCCAGGCGCCCGTCGTGAGCAGCTGCGCGCCGGGGGCCAGGGAGGCGGCCATCAGCGCGCTCTCGATGTCGGTCCCCTTCCACAGCTCGGTGCGGTCGGGTGCCAGGACGGCCATCATCCGGTCCGTCACTCGGTGAGTCATGATCGTTTCATCTCCTCGTGTCCGGCCACCGTAGTCGGCGGCCGGGTAGCGGGCGCGGGGTTTGTCCGGGCCCATGATGGGCGGGGCGGCCGACACTCCCCCTGGCGCCGGGTGGTGGCGGCGCAGCGGCTGGCCATACTGGCCCGACCGCCGCCGGGCCGGGCGTGAAGGCGGCGCAGCGGGCCCAGGCGGGCCCCGGGAACCTCCGCCGGGGTCCTGGGCCCGCCCACGCCCGTTGAGCGCCTAGCCTGGTGGCATGACACCTACGCGCTTCTTGATGTGCCCCGAGTGCGGCGGACCGGCTCCGGTAGACCCGTTCAACCAGATGGGCCCGCACGACCAGCCCGACGGCAAGCCCTGCGTGATGTCGTGGGATGACGGGGGCCGGGCGTTCCTGGCCAAGGCGGACGCGGACTCCGCCTGAGCCCTACGGAGGGCAGGGCCCTCACCGGCGCAGCGCCGCGAGCAGCTCGGTGTACTTCTCCGGCTGCTCCTCGGGCCAGACGCCGTAGCCGTTGCGGGCCTCGTTCAGGTCGTGGGTGATCGCGGAGTACAGGGCCAGGACGGCCGGGTTGTTGCTGATCTCGGAGCGGTCGGCGGTCCAGTCGAAGCCGGTGTCCTCCAGCCACCCGGCGATGATCATGGCGCGGGTCTTGGTCCGGCAGTCCATCGCCACGATGACGCCCGGGGTGGCGTCGGCGGTCGGCAGGGCGACGGTCCAGGCCATCGGGGAGTGGTTCGAGGGCTTGCGGCGGGCGACGACCAGAGTGGCCGGGGCGGCCGGGCGCGGCGGCTTGGCGGCGGGCTGCTCCGGTGCGGGGTGCTCGGCGAGCAGGGCCTTCACCTCGTCCAGGGTGTCGTACGCCTTGAACAGGCTGCTCCCGCCCCAGGTGCGGGCGGCGGCGGCCTTGAGCACGGCGTCCGTGGCGCAGCGGCCGGACTCGACGAGCAGGATCTTGTGGTCCTTGGGCAGCACGGCGGCCGTGGCGAAGGTGCGGCCGTCCGGTCCGCGCATCGCCTTCACCGTGCCGTCGCGGCGCACCGAGGTGACCAGCGCCGGAGTGAAGGTGACGGCCTCGGAGGGCTGCTCCTGGTTGATGTAGAAGGCGCGGTGGACCTCGCGGTAGACCGCGAGCTGTCCCCGGGTAGCGCGCAGCGGGGCGGTGGTGGTCATCGGTGTCTCCGGTTCTTGGCAGGGTTGGTGACAGGCAGGAACCTAGTGCAACGCTGTGAGTATGCGCAAGGTGTTCACGAGAACGTGATGGCCGCGACCGCCTCCAGCGTCATCGGCCCGCGCTGCGCCACCGGCCGGGGAGCGGCCGACCGCCGGACCTCCCCCCGGTCCACGGACACCGCGTACGGCGGCTCCGGCAGGGCCCCGACGTCCCCCTGCACCCTGACGCGCCCGGCGCGCCACTCCCCCTGGACCGCCCCCATCACCTGCGCCCAGTGCGCCCGCGCCTGCGGCAGTTGCCCCGGCCCGTACGGGTGCGCCATCACCCGGGCCGCCCGCGTCTCCCCCACCCGGGCGGAGATCCTGGTGATCCACTCCCGCCGCTCCCAGGCCGGGGCTCCGCCGGTCGTGGTGCGCACGTCGGCGGCCCAGTGCTGAACCAGGGTGCGCCACCCGTTCTCGTGCACCACGTCCACGGTGCGCAGCAGCGCGGCGGCGGGGTCGGGGCGGGCGGCGGTCTCGATCGGGTGGGGGCTCATGGCAGGTCGTCCCTCCGTGGCAGGCGGCAGGCAGGCGGTGGGTGATGCGGATTCCGTCGCCGACTGGCAGTGATCGTGCGGAATCCGTGGCTCGGCCCTAGGGGGCGAGACGACGGAATCCGTAGATTGGGCTACGGATTCCGTCGTCGGGGGTGGCGGCCCGGACGGGGGGCTCAGCCGGTGTGGACGGTCTCGCCGTCGACGGTGACCTTGATCGGGATGGTGCCGTCCGGCCGGGTCGCGGTGCAGTCGTCGTCCTTGGAGGCGACGCCGATGAGCAGGGTGCCGTCCGGCTCGAAGGAGACGAACACCCACGTCCCCCCGATCTCCAGGGTGGGGCCCGCGTACATGTCGGCGGGGTGGAACTGGGCGTCGTCGTTGGCGCGCTCGGCGTCGGCGGCGGAAGAGATCATGGCGAGTTCTCCAACTGGCTTGGCAGGGTTGTGAGTTGGCCGGACCGTGGCAGTGGTCGGCCGGTCCGCCCGGCGCTGCTCCGTGGCAGGGTGGCGCAGCGCCGGGGCGTGAACTGGCTTGCAGGGCTTGGCAGTTGCCCGGGTTGGGTCAGGCGGTGTGGTGCAGGTCGAGCACGCGGCCGACGTTGCCGCTGCCCGCCCCGGGGGTGCGGTGCGCGGCGCACCGGGGGTCGAAGTCCACGACGCTGCCCAGGGGGCTGGAGGTGACGAACACGACGGCCGACGCCTCCCCGCACACGTCCCCGGCGCTGCTGGTGAGCACGCGGCACGGGCGGGCGGCCCAATACCGGAGGATGGCGTCCCGGCCGTCAGGGGTGAGCTGGGCGTCCCACCCGGTGGGGGTGTCGGCGACCAGGCCGAGCCGGGCGGCCCGGTGGCGGGCGGTGCGGTGCTCGTCGCCGGTGACGGAGTGCTGAGTCAGCAGGCGCTCCAGGACGGTGCGCACGGGGCGGGACAGCGGGGCGGCGGTGGCGGGCATGGCGGCCTCTCTGGCGGTCTGGGCGGGGTGCTGGAGGGAGCGGGGCGCAGCGGGCGGTGCTGCGCCCCGTGGGGGCGGCGTGGGCGGCTTCAGCCGGTGAACACCTCGCGGTCGCCCACGGTGATCCGCAGGGGGACGGTGTCGTCGGCCCGGACGAGGCCCGGGGCGGCGGTCTCCAGGTTGACGGACACGCACAGGGTGCCGTCGTCGTCCAGGTAGGCGTACACCTGGGCGCCGCCGATCTCGATGCACGGCAGCGTGCCGGGCTCGGCCGGGTCGGCGGGCAGGAAGGTGGCGGCGGCGTTGGCGGTCTTCGGGTTCACGGCGGTCTCTCCTCGCGGTCGTCTGGCCAACTGGCTTGCGGTGGTGGCTAGTTGCTCTGTCCGGGGCGCCAGGCGGGCGGCTGGGCCAGGGTGGCGATGCCTTCCAGCTCCGGGAACAGGCGCAGCAGGTCATCGGTGGTGCTCGGGGTGAGCCGCTCCATCAGGTCGACGATGACCATGCCCCGGCTCGGCTCGACCCCGAAGCGCTCGGCGTAGGCCGCGACGTCCACGGCCACCATGAAGTTGAGCGGGATCGTGACGGGCTCGGGCTGGGCCGGGGTGCGGTCGGTGCTCACGAGGGCCTCCAGGGGGCCTACAGCGGCCGCTGCGCCCCGGTGTGGGGCGCAGCAGCGGCGCGGGTGTCAGGCGGTCGGCTCGGTGGCGCTGGTGGCGTCGGGGGTGGCGTCCGGGTCGGTGTCGGCAACGCCCGGGTACGTCCACTGGTTGGCGTTCTCGGGGAAGGGCCAGCGCAGCGCGGTCAGCTGGGCGCGGGTCTGGGGCGACAGGTAGAACATGCTGGAGAGGGTGTGCCCGGCGAACAGGTTGACCCAGGCCGGGGGGTCGACGGGCATCCGGCGCTTGCAGGAGCAGTAACCCTGCTCCTCGGGGTCGCACTCGGCGTCGTGCAGGGTGCGGTACTGCTGCGGGGCGGGGTTGACCAGGGTGACCAGGCGCCAATCCTGCACGGTGCCGCCCATGATGCTGGGCTTGCCGGTGTCGATGATCTCCCAGAGGCACAGGGTGCGGTTCTTCAGGTCGGCGTCGTCGGCGGCGGCGTCCAGGGCGTCCCGGACGGGGCCGAAGTTCATGTTGTCGGTGAGGGTGTCGCGGCTGAGGGTGGTGAGACGGAAGCCGGTGCGGATTCCGGCGGCGGGGGTGGTGGCGTTCACGGTGGGCTCCTGAGGGGCTGTAGGGGGTGCTGGGCGGTCTGCGGGCCCCCGCTGCGCCGCGCGGGGCGCAGCGGGGGCTGTGGGGCTGTCAGGCGGCGTGCTGGGCGGCGTCGGTCTGGTCGTACGGGAGGGGGATGGGGGCGGGCAGGGTGCGGGTGGTCTCGGGCCACCCCTTGCGCCACTCCTCGACCACGGTCAGCACGATGGGGCCGGTGACGCCGTAGTAGGCGGCGAGCACGCGCACGGCGTCGTCCTTGGTGGTCTGGGCGGTGCCGACGACGCACCCGGCGGTGCCCTCCTCGGCGTACCACTTGCCGTCTTCGGTGATCACGCAGCCGCCGAAGTTGGCGGAGGTGACCAGGCCCTTGCCGCGTTCGACCATGTCGACGGCGACGGCGGTGGTGGTCATGATCGCGGTGAGCGCGTCGGCGGCGGCCCGGTGGGTGGCGACGGTCTTGGCGCAGTCGGCGGCGGACTTCTCGGCCTTGGTGGCCACGGTGGTCCAGTGGTGGGCGCGGTCGTCGCCGGGGCGCTCGGCGAGGGCCCGGCGGTGGCGCTCGGCTTCGGCGGTCTCGCGGCGCTCCTGGTCGGCCCAGTGGGCGGCGCTGCGCTCGTGCTCGGTGCGGAAGCGCTCCAGGGTGGGGGTGTCGGTGACCACCATGATCACGCCCACCTCGTCCCGGGTCTTGCCCGCGTACAGGGTGATGGTGCCGCCGTTGTTGATCATGACCTCCCCGTGCTCGGCGCGGACGCGCTCCACCGCCTCCCAGACCTCGGCCGGGGTCTGGTGGGTGAGGGGGCGGGAGGTGCCGCCCCAGGTGTCGGCGTAGCCGTAGGCGGGGGCGGTGAGGTGCTCGCGGGTGACGGGGATGCCCTTGACGGGGCGCAGCGGGGTGCCGGGGGTCACGCGCAGCATGGGCACGTGGTAGGTGCTCTGGGCGCCCCGGTGCTGGGAGGTGCGTTCGACGTCGTAGCCGCGCTGCTCCAGGGCGGTGGCGATGTCGTCGAGGGCGGTGGCGTCGGTGCCCTCCCAGGTGACGGCGACTTCCCCGGGGGCGGTCTGAGAGACCTGGTAGCCGGTGTGGGGGTTGCGCCGGATGCCCTTGTCCGTGAGTGCGGTGGTGGTGGCGAGTTGGCGGGAGATGGTGGCGGCGTGGGCGGTGGTGGCGGGCTTCGCGGTCATCTCGGTGGCTCCCTGGGCGGTGGTCGGTCGAACGCAACAAGGCCAAGCTAGTGCACAGCGATGAGTATGCGCAAGCTGTGTCACTAGATTGGCTGGCCGGGCCGGACAACAGGCCGCCCCGCTGCTCCCGTCACCAGGGGCGCAGCGGGGCGGCCACCGCCACGGGCTCACTGCTCGCTCGGGTCTCCTGCTTCCTGCTCGAACACGTACGCCCGCCCGCCCACCTCGAAGATCAGCACGTCCTCACGGCTGAGGTAGTACCACTCCCCCGCCGACCGCCAGTCCACGAAGTCCGCCAGGCCCGTCAGGATGCCCATGCGGTCACGCCCCTCGTACTCGCTGCGGGCCCACGCCGCCACCGAGTCGAACACCCCCTGGTAGGCGTCCTCCGCGATCTCCTCCAGCTCCAGGGCCGTCACCTCGTGCTCGCCGTTGCGCTGCTCCACGAACAGGCCCATGGCGTTCACCGCGTGCTCCCCGTGCGCGTCCACCAGCTGCGCGACGGTCTCAAGCCACTGGTGCCCCTCCTCGGCAAGCACCTCGAACCCGTCCCGGCCCACCTCGGCCACGGCCGCGATGATCTCCCGCTCCCCCCGGGCCGCCCGGTCCGCCAGGGCGTAGCCGACCACCCCGAGGGAGTCCAGTTCCGCCAGCCGCTCCGTGTCGCCCGCCTCGGCCGCCTCGATGCGCTGCTCCGCGAACGCCCCGTGCACCAGCGGGTCACCCTCGAACTCGGCCAGCAGGCCCTGGATACGCGCGTCGCAGTCGAACTTGCCCATGGTGATCTTGAACCCTCTCAGTACCGTCCAACGCCCCGGGACCACCCCGGACCGCCCCACCCAAGGGGGCGCAGCACCACCGCCACGCCCCCGCCCACCGCAACGCTAGGCCACCTCGGCCACCGGCTTGACCACCGCGACCATCAGCCGCTGCCACTTCGCCAGGATGCCGCCCGGGGGCACGTCCTCCAGGGTGATCACGCTCTCACCGCGCCCCTGCTCCCGGTACCCGGCCACCACCGCCGAGCGCACCAGCGCCACCGCCCACGCCCGGTCACCGTGCTTGCTCCGGGTCGCGTGGGTGGGGAACTCCTCCCACACCCCCTCGAACAGCTCGCCCTGGGGCACCAGCGCCTCAGCGATGGCATCCGCGTCCGCCCGGCGCCGCTCCCCCTCCCGGTGCCAGTCCAGAATGGTCTGGTCCACCACGCGCAGCGCTGCGCCGTCGCGCCCCTCGATCAGCAGCACGCCGAACCCGGCCGCCTCCAGCGCCGCCTTAGCCTTGCCCACGGTGTCCGCGTGCCCCTCCGGCGCAGCGATGCGCGCCCCCTTGTCGTCGGAGAACGCCCGCTGGAACGCCGCCTGGTTCTGGGCGCGGTAGTACCAGGACACCGTCACGGACGTGCCCCCGCCCTCACCCCGGCCGGGCGCGTCCTGCCGGAAGCCGTCGCTGTGCACGCCGAAGAACCCTCCGGACTTGACGCTCTGCTCCAGCCCGGCCCCCTTCAGCACCCGGGTGATGGACCCCTTGACCGGCTCACGCACCGGCGCGGGCGCGGCCACCTCCACCACCGCCTGCTGCTCCCCGCCCTCACGCTGCTCCCGCTCGGCGCGGACCTCGGCAAGGGTGGCGTCCAGGGCTGCCTGGCGGTCGGACTCGATGCCGGTGGCCGTGGTGAACCCGGTGTCGGTGAGGACGTAGCCGCCGTCCCCGGCGGCGCTCAGGTAGCCGTCGGCCGCGAGCGACACCAGGGTGCGCAGGTTGCCGGTGACGCGGCGCAGCGGGTTGTCGAGGGGGCTTTCGATCCCGGTGAGCAGGGCCTTGGACTTGGCGGGGCTGAGCTTGCGGGCCATGGGGTCCTCCGGTGCTTGGCAGGGCGTTGGTGACAGGAAGAAAGCTAGTGCACCGCTGCGCGTATACGCAAGTGGGTTCACGAGACTTCCCGGCGGGCCAGGGTGACAACCGGCGCCCCATCACGGCCGGTAACACGAGGTGGAGTCACCACCACGAACTATGACAATCAGTGACCAAAGGGGAAGGGCGCGCTACCCGGTCTCCCAGGTGCGCGCCCCGCTGTTGTGCCCCCGCTTCTGCCCTACTCCTCGGACCACCAGTCGGTGAGGGCCGGGTCGAGGAACGCGGCGTACTGCTCCTCTCCCAGGAACTCCCGCAGGCGCGGAGTCACCACCTGGGCCGTGGTGAACTCCTCCCACTCCGCGTCCACGTCCGCGCGGGCGGTCTCGTTGCGGTCCAGCCACACGGTGAAGTCCCCGGCGCTGCGGTCGAAGTCCCGAGCGTTCTCGACCAGGTGGTGCAGCAGGTCCTGAAGGATGGGGGTGCTACCGAAGGGCCCCCGGGTGCCGTACTCGCCCGGGGTCTCGTACTCAACCAGGAGGTAGCGGCCGTGGTGCCCGGACAGGGCGCCGTCTTCCTTGTCGTCCCCGAGCGCGATCCCCGTGCCGTCCAGCAGGGCGCGGAACAGGATGACGGCCCAACGCTGAATCTGAACGGTCCCCGGGTCGGCGGTACCGATGTGATGGAAACGGGCGGTGATGGCGTTGACCTTGATGCGGCCGGACGCGGCGATCTGCTGGGCCATGGTCGTGGGGTCTCCCTCTGGGGTAGGTCAGTTGGTCGGAACGTCGGCGGGGCCAGCGATGTACCAGCGATCACGATGGGGGCCACCACCGAAGCGGAAGACGAGCGGGCCGACGTGGATGTCTTGGTCGGTGGGGACGTCCACGTAGCTCGCCCAGTGGAGATTGCCGTTGAGCGCCTCAACGATCTTGATGGCGAGTTCGCTCCGGCTGGGGTCGGAACTGGGATTCCGGGCCATGGTTCTCCAATCGGGCCGGGCCCGCCCGGCAGTGGTACCGGGCGGGCGGGGGCGGTCAGCGCATGGTGAGGATGTTGTCCCGGGAGGACATGATGGCGGGCTGGTCGGTGTCGGCGTTCTGAACGAGCCAGGCCCGGCGGCCGTGCAGGGTGGTGGTGTCCCGCAGGATGGCCGGGAACGAGCCGCCGCCCTGGAGCGAGACGACGTTGACCAGGGTGCCGCTGGGGAAGTCGGAGACCACCGGGGAGCACTCGGTGGCCAGCCACTCCGCGCCGCCGTCGTCGGTGACCTTGACGCGGGTGGGCTCGCCGTCGCGGTAGACCATGCGGGCCACCCTGCGGACGGTGCCATCGGCAACAGCGACCCGGGCATCCCGGGGGTAGTCGAAGTGAGCCGGGGTGGGGGTGGTGGGGTAGACGGCGAGCCCGGCCGGGCCGGAGACGGCGGCGCGCACGTACTCGTTGCGGGTGACCAGGTTGGTCTCGATGCTGGCCCGCCACTCCCGGTACGGGTCGTTGGTGAAGGCGTCGACGATGGCGCTCAGCTTGGGGCCGGTGACGCGGACGACGCCGGGGCCGCCGCTCTCGACGGTGCAGCCGGTCAGCCCGGCGGCGTCGAGCAGGTCGAGGGCGGGGCCGATGGGCGAGTGGCTGCGGTGGCCGACGCGGTCGGCGATGGGGCCGCTGTTGGGGGCGTCGGGCGCGGGGGTGGTGTCGGTCATCTTGGTCACGGTGCCGGAGAGTTCGCGGATCACGATCACGTCGCGGCCGTCGTCGCTCTTCTGGCGGGTGACGGCGGCGCCGCGCCACACGGCGGCCACGATCCGGGCGCGGACCAGGGGCGGGGTGATGATGCGGCCGGGCTCGGGGATGCCGTTGGCGGTGACGCTGGTGTTGTACCGGTTGGGGTAGGTGCCGGTGGCGGGGTTGCAGGCCATGGCGTCCGCGATGGTGCGCACGTGGTCCCTACGGGCCTTGCTCGCCTGGGCGTCGTCGTCACCGGTGGGGGGCTCCTCGGCGTGGCGGACGGCTTCGGCGCGCCCGGCGGCGGTGAGCAGCACGCGGCGGTTGGTGCCGGTGCCGTGCTCGAAGGCCAGGTCACGGCGGATGAGGGCGTTGGCGGTGCCCTTGGGGGCGTGGACCTCGTGGCCGAAGGCGGTGAGGGCGTCGAGGAGGGCGGTGATCATGGTCGGGGTGAGCTTGGCGGGCTTGTCCGTGGCCATGGTGGTCTCCAGTCCTTGGCAGGGTTGGGTGGTGACAGGAAGAAAGCTAGTGCACCACTTCGCGTATACGCAAGTGGTTTCACGAGAGTGGGGCCGGGCGGCCCGGGGTGACGGGGCCGCCCGGCTGTCTAGTCAGTAGTCCAGGCCCCACGCGGTCATGCGCTCGGACCACTCGCCCAGCACGGTGTGCACGGCCGTCAGGTCGTCGTACGTGGCGGTGCCGTCGTCCACCAGGCCGAGCACGCTCATGCCCGCCATGTTGGCGTCGGCGATCTCCTCGCGGGTTTGCGCCCGGTGCTGGCGGAAGCCGGGCAGGTACTCGCCGTAGACGGTGAGAGCCACGTCGGCGACCGCGAACACCCACGACGTGTAGGTGCCCCACGGGCTGTGTTCGATGTCGTCCCGCATCATCTCGGCCATGATCGCGTCGTAGCCCGGGGTGCGGCCGGTCTCGGGGTGCTCGGGCAGGCGGGCCGCCGCCTTGTGCCACTGGGCGTAGCGGGCCATGGTGCGGAACGCGGCGGCGACGTCGTCGGTGGTCACCTCGGTGTCGGTGACGTCGTCGGTGTCGATCATGTCGAACACCATCGCGGCCGGGTAGGTGTCACGGTAGGCGTTGGCCACGACTGCCGGGGTGGCGTGCGCGGTGGTGTCGTCGAGCGCGGTCCCGGTCCGGGCGTAGTGCACGGCGCTCAGCGCGATGATCCAGTCGACGATGGTGTCGTGGTCCAGGTCGTTGGTGCGGATCTCGTCGATGAGCTCGCGGTAGCCCTCGGTGTTCCAGCCGACGCGGATGCCCTGGGGGGTGCGGTTGACGGTGGTCCCCAGGATCTCCCACCCGTCGGTTTCGATGCCGGGCCAGTCGGCGGCGGTGGGCTCGCTCGCGCCGCCGAAGTACAGGTGGGTGTCGGTGGTCTCGCCGGGGCGGCCGATGACCAGTTCGACGTGCCAGCGGGCCTCGGACGGGGCGACCTGCGGGCGGGGGGAGGGCATGGCGGGCATGAGGGCTCCAGGGGCGTTCGGGTGCGGTGGTGACAGGAAGAAATCTAGTGCACTGTCATGAGTATGCGCAAGACAGTGCACAAGAATGGGTGCCGCCCCGTCGTCTCCCGGGGCGGCACCCTCTCTCTCCGCAGCGTCAGGCGGGGAGCACGGTCACCGTGATCTCGTCCTCCCGTTCGACCGCCCACCCAGCGGCCCGGAAGGCGGCCTCATGGGCCCCGGAGAGGGCGCGGGCGAGCTGCTCCCCCTCGCCGTCCGCCCAGACGTTGCACGGGGCGGTGACGCTCACCCGGTCGTGCAGCCTGGTCAGCTCGTCGGCCGGGGTGTTGTCCACGTTCACCGAGCCGTCGCGCAGGTGGGCGGGGAGCTGGGGGTAGACGCGGTGGCCGATGGTGCCAAGCTCGGTGTTCTCCCGGCTGAACCCGGCCCGCCACAGCACCTTGCGCGCCTCCACCACGGCCGGGGTGTCCGGGCGCAGGCCGTCCCGGGGATCGGTGAGGCTGCCGTCCGCCTCCACCGTGAGCCCGTAGCCGTAGCCGACCTGGGGCGCCAGGGTGCTGCTCTCCCGGGCGTTGAGGCCCTCGGCGCGCAGCGCGGCGACGGCCGCCCGGACCTTCTCCACCGGGGTGGCGTGGGAGAAGTTGACCAGGCAGTAGACGGCGGCGGTGGCGTGGTCGGGGATCGTGTACCGGGCCGGGTCGGAGCAGTGGCCGGGCATCCTGTCCGCCTTGACCAGGCCGAGGGTGGACAGGATGGAAGTCACCTTCCCTGCAAGGGAGTTGGGGCCGTCGCCGGGGATGATGTGCCAGACCATGTGGACGGTGCCGGTGCCCAGGGCGGCGGTGGCGGCGATCATGTCCGGCCTGCTGGCCACGGCGAGGAGCGAGCGGTTCCCGTAACGGGTCTTCAGCCACTGGTCGACCTGGGCGCCGGTGACGGTCAGCTCAGAGCGCTGCTTGCCGTCCAGGTAGGCGGTCTGGCGGTACATGGCGGCCGGGTCGGTCTTGACGGCCAGCCACTGGGCGCGGATGCGCTCGCTGTCGTCGGCCGCCGGGCGGCTCCACTCCCCCGTGCTGTTCTCGCCACGCTGCCAGCCGGTGCGGGTGAGGGCCTCGGCGTAGCGGGCGCGGCGCTCGGCCGGGTCGTGGTCGGTCTCCCAGCCCCTCGGGTGCTCGTGCAGGACCAGGAGGCCGGTGTAGGCGCCGCGCAGGTCGAAACTGGTCATGACGGTGAAGCCCTCGTGCTGCTCGCCCATGGGGGCGAAGCCCGCGCGGCTCAGCGCCTGGGCGGCGGCGTCGCGGTCGGCCTCGGCGCGGGCCTGCTGCTGGGGCAGGTCGCGCAGGGCGGCGAGCAGCTCGGCGGCGGTGGCCGCGTTGGCGGCCTGGCGGTGGGGAGCGGGGTGGCTGCGGTCGGTCAGCGCGTGCCAGCGCAGGCTGTCAGGGTTGCTGCTCTGTCGCCAACTCACCTCGTAGGAACGGCCGTTGGCGGTAGTGAACAGCCACCAGTTCGACTCAGGGAACTTCGGGTTCATGGGGCGGATGGACTCGCCGTCGCCGACCAGGGGCATGGTGCGGACGATGCGCGGCACCTCGGGCAGAGCGCGGACGGCGGCGCGGTAGCAGACGTGGGGGAACTCGGCGCCCTCCTCGTGGGCGGTCCACCCGCCGGTGATCTCGTAGCCCTCCCGGCGGATGTGCTCGGCGACCTCGTTCAGCGTCACGGCCTCGGGGGTGGCGACGCCGTGACCGCCCACCTGCCAGTGGTTGCAGCGGCACACGCAGTCGAGGGCGATGGAGACGCCGACGAACGGGGACGCCTTGAACACGCGGACCTGCCGGGCGACGTGGTCGCAGGCGGGGGCGGCCGGACGGTGGGCGCGCGGCAGCGGGCGCGGCTGCACGGGGCCGGTGACGGCCTCACCCACGGTGGCGAAGGCGCCGAACGGCGGCTGCGGGACCACGGCGAAGGCGGGCTCAGGGTCGGCCACGGCCACGGGCGCGGGGGCAGCGTCGGGGGCCGAGGCGGGCTGCTCGAAGACGTCGACACCTTCGGTGACGCGGACGGCGGCCAGCGGCGCGCGGTCGAGGAGCTTGGCCACCTCGTCCAGGGCGGCCTGGCCGCGCTCGGCGGAGGCCCGGTAGGCGTCGCCGTCGCTCCGGCCGCAGGTCCAGGCGACCCGGACGCGGTTGCTGCCGCGCAGGCGGCGCAGGTACAGGCCGTCGGTGTCGAAGCCGCCGAGCTTGTCGGACTGGGCGAGCGTCAGGCTGGCCCGCTTCAGCGCGGCGCGGACGGCGGGGACGCTGAGCGCCGGGGCGGCGGGCGCGGTCTCGGGGGCGGGGGCGACGTCGGGCAGGTTCTGGGCGAGGGCCTCGGCGCGGTGGTAGACGGCGAGGTACCCGTTCGGCAGGACGTGGACGACGTGCAGGCCCCTGGCGCGCAGGGCCTCGGCCATCGGCTCCAGGTCGATCCCGTAGCCGTGGACGGTGACGCAGCGGCGCTTGGTGTCGCTGGAGGCGGAGAAGCCGTGGCGCTTGGTGTCGCTGTAGCGGGGGAACTCGGCGGTGTCGAGCATGGCGGAGATGCTGGCGCCGGTGATGCCGAACGAGCGGGCCTTGCGGCGGGCGGCCTTGGTGGCGCGCTCGACGCAGCGGGAGTCGGTGCAGGGCTGACCCTTGCGCAGGGCGTGGTGGTCGAGGTGGCCGTTGATCTTGCCCGCGTTCTTGACGGAGAGGGGGCAGGCGTCGAGGGCGGTCTGGTCGTAGAGCCAGGGGCGGTCGTACGGGTCGCGGGCCTTCAGCGGGGCGGCGTCGACGTCGTCGATCAGCGTCTTGGCCCAGGTGATGGCCTCCTTGGGCGTCATGGTGCGGTTGGGGGCGGGCACGAGGTGGTCGTTGATCTTGATGATCGTCGGGTTGTACTGGTTGCCCTGGGGACGGGTGGCCTCGATGGTGCGGCCCTTGTGGGTGGTCTTCACGGCAGGTCTCCCGGTTGCTCGGGGGCGGTCTTCCTTGGCACCGCTGAATCTAGTGCAACATAATGAGTATGCGCAAGATGGTTCACTAGATTCGTTCTGGAGACGCCTCGGCGGCCGGGCCCGGTAAAGGGGCTCCGGCCGCCGAGGGCAGGAAGAACCGCAGGTCAGGAGGTCTCCTCCACGGCCTCCACCGCGCCCCGGTTCTGGGTGAACGAGACGATCCGCACCAGGCCGACCGCCTCCAGGTACTCGACGTCGGCCGCGTGGACGCTCGCGGGCTCGTAGGCCCGGCGCTTGCCGCCCTTGCCCGGCTTGTCGACCCAGTGGACGGCCCGGCGGTTGGCCCGGATCGTCTCCAGCAGGGTCTCCTGTGCCTTGGTCAGGTGCTGGGGCAGCTCGGCAGCCAGGTCGGCCGCCAGCGCGGCGACCTCGTCGGGGGTGGCGACCCAGACCCGGCGAGCGGCGTTCGGGGCGATGTCGCCCCGGGACAGCGTGGGGCGGCCAGTGACGCCGTCGACCCACACCCGCCGGGGCAGCTCCGCCAGCGGGTTCGTGAACCGGTCCCGCTCGACCTTGCCGTACTCGTCCGTGTCGACCCAGGTGAGCAGCTTGGCCGCCGCCGCGTCCCGCACGTGCAGGTACGCGCCGTACTTGCTGGTGTTCAGGGCGATGGCGACCGCCGTCGCGACGTTGATCAGCGGCCGGAGCCCGGTGCCCTCGTCGACCTTGCTGCCGGTCACCGCCGCCACCACGGCGGACAGCTCGACATCCTCGGGCTTGTAGCGGTGCACGACCTGGTCGGCGGTCAGGTCGCCCCCGGCGACCAGCTCGGCGAGGTAGCGCAGGCCGTTCGGCTTGTCGTGGCCGGGCACCTCCAGGGCGTCCAGCCACACCTCGAACTGCGCGCGGATACGGGTGATGCCCAGGCCCAGCATCACGCGCTGTTCCTCGGTCTGCGCGTCCAGCACGGCCCGGGTGAGCTGGCGCAGCCGGTCGCCGCAGGCGACGGCCTTGGCCTCCCAGTCCGTTTCGAACGGGCGCTGCTCGGGGCGGGGCGGGTCGAAGCTCTCCGGGGCGGGCGGCATGGCGCGGCCGTCCGGGGCAGCCATGATCACCACGTGCTCGGCGCCGCCGCCGCGCAGCTCCTCGGCGCGCACCTGGGCGTCGTCCCACACGTAGTCGTCGGCGCCGGTGTGGCGCTCGCCGCCGCTGGTCCAGGCGAGCACGTAGCGCTTACCGGCGGGCAGCGCCGAGGCCGGGGCCGTCGCCCACACCACGGCACTGCTGGCGACGACGTCCCGCCAGCCGTAGCCGCGCAGGGCCTGGGCGTAGGCGTTCAGCTTGTGGTCAACGCTGTTCGGCTCCTCGCCCGGCTGGGCGCCCATGACCCGGGTGCCGTCGAGGAACTCAAAGACGCGGACGTCGTACTCGCTGCCCTCGACGTAGAAGCCGCTGGCGGCGGGGTTGCCGGTGCGGATGTCGTCGCCCACCACGCGCACCGCGCGCTGACCGTCGTCCGTGAGCACGTGGACGGCGGCGCGCACAGTGGCCAGGCGGTCGAAGCGCGGGGAGGTGCCCTCGGTGATGTTGGTGTCGGTGGGCGGGGTCACCCACAGCAGCTGCGACGAGGCCATCTCGTCGAAGGTCCACCCGGCGGCGGCCAGGGCCTGGCCGTACTCCCTGAGCTTGGTCAGGGCCTTGCGGTCCTTGGTGTCCCGGACCCAGGTCAGCTCACCGGCGGCGTAGTCGTAGACGGCGATCCGGTCGTCGCGGCGCTGGACGACGAACCCGGAGGTCTGCTCGAAGTCCTCGGGGTCATCCGTGACGGGGGCGGGGTGGTGCCCAGCGGCGGCCAGCACGCGGACGGCGGCCTGCACCACGGCGTCGTCGGCCTGGTCCGGGTAGCAGCCGTGGGCGGTGCCGCCGTGGACGACGACCGTCCCTTCGATGGGCTCGGCCACGCGGACGGCCAGGACGGTGGCGGGCTGCTGGGGCACGGCGGTGTTCTCCTCGGTGGTGTCGGGCTTGGTGGTGGCGCTGGCGATCCAGAACTTCTTGCTGGGGTGGTGGAGAGTGTCGGACATGTGCTCGGTGTAGGTGGCCAGGCCCTTCTCCACCAGGGACTGGACGGTGCGCAGGCTGATGCCGTAGCCCGCGTGAAGCTCGCCCTCCTGGAGGCGCTTCCACGCGTCGGCCTGGGCCGGGGTGAGCGTGATGCCGTCGGGGGTGGTGAACGTCTCCGGCTTGGCCTTGACGGGCTCGGGACGGGTGCTCGTGCCGGTGACCTTGATGATGTGCTGGTCGGTGCGGTCGTAGACCTCGGCCGTCCAGCCGTCGGCCCGCAGGGCCTGCACGAACTCGCCGATGTCGTCCTGCAGGGCCTCGCTGACGCCGACGTCGACGCTGTCCAGGCGCTCGAACGCGAAGTACGCCTTCGGGCCCTTCCCGGCGGCCTCCAGGGTCTGAACGACCCGGGCGACGACGGGGGCGCCCTCCACGCGGGGGCGCGGCTCGGCGAGCGCGGTGACCTCCAGCGCCCCTTCGCGCGGGGACTTCTCGTTGTGCTCGACGTCGAAGAAGTCGGAGAGGTACGCGGCGTAGTCGGCCGCGAACTCCCGTGCGATCCGCTCGCTGCTGCCCAGCCCGACCTTGTCCAGGTGAGGGCCCCAGTAGAGGGAGACGTAGGAGCGGGCCCCCGCGCCACCGCTGCTCAGGCGGGCGCCGGGCTTGACGGAGGGGTGGGTGTAGCTGGACTCCACCTTCACGGAGACCTGGAACCCGGCCCGCTTCAGGCGGGTCTGGACGAGGGCGACGGTGATCGTGGGCTTCGTGGTCTCGGGCATCAGGGGCTCTCCGGTGGTAGCGCAGGTGGCGACACCGGTGAATCTAGTGCACACCAATGCCCATACGCAAGTTGTTTCATTAAAGTTGTCATGACCTGGGCAGCTCCTGCCTTGTCACACCGGTCACGCTAGGACCCTGAGCCGACATCCCCGAGCGACGCTCCCAGTCCCCCACCGCCTCCGCCGCCGACCCGGTCCGGACCGCCGCAGCGGTACGGCGGGCCAGCCGCGCCAGCGCCCGGCGGCCGGTCACCGGGGTCTGCGGCAGCGGCTGGCCGGGCCAGCGCAGCCGGTGGGCCCGGTTCAGGTGCTCGACGCCGGGTCCGCACTCCCCCTCCCGCTCGCACCGCACCTCCGGCCGGTCCGGATGGGCCTGGCCGCACTCCCCGGCGCTCACGCGGAACCGGCCGGGGCGAGCGCGGCCAGGTGGACGGCGAGCAGCTCGGCGTACTCCTCGTCGTGGCGCGCGGCCAGCTCGGCCCAGGCGCCGTGCTGGGCCTTGGCCATGAGAGCCGCCTGCCGCTGCTCGTCCTCGGCCTGCATCCGGGCGGCGTGGGCCTCCCGCGACTCCCAGACGGGGCGGTTCTGGCCCCGGCGGAACGCGCTGGTCCTGACGGCGAGCCCGTTGACGGTCATGGCGGCGAGGAGGTTCTTCAGGGTGTAGTGGGAGACGGCCTTCTGTATCTGGTCCGACGTCACCAAGTCGCCCGGGTCGACGCCCTGGAGCAATGCGACCCGGTAGGCGATCTCGGTCATGGACAGCGGCCCGGCGTCGGGCGCCGTCAGGACGGCCTCGACCTCGGCCTGAGTGGGCTTGATGATCATGCGGAGCATCAGTTCTCCTCGTTCCAGGCCCGGCCGCGCGGGCCCTCCTCGTGAGGGTCGTCGGGGTAGGGGTAGAAGGGCTCCTGCTCGGCGTCGAAGCCGTGCAGGTGGGCGTGGTCGGCACGCATGATGTAGACGTCGGTGCCGCCGTCCTCGCCGGGGTGGTTGAAGCGGTAGTCCCAGCACGTCGAACCCTCGAAGTGGCTGCGGGAGGCCAGCGGGGCGCAGGCGAAGTCCTCGGCCCAGTCGCGGGCGGCCTTGCGGCTGGCGGCCACGTGCAGGATGCCCTGGTCCATGTCGCCGACCACCCAGGGCATCTCCCTGGTGCGGGTGCAGAGCAAGTGGCGGACGGTGTCGAGGTCGCCGTAGAAGCGGTTCTCGGCCTTGGGGTTCTTCAGGTCCTCGACGCGCCACTGCTCGATCGTGATGGTCAGGCCGCCGCGCGGGCGGTGGGCGTACATGGGAGTGATCTCGTACCGGCCGTCGCTGGTGCGGTAGTAGGTGAAGCCGAGGCTGTCCTTGCGCCGCTTGAGGGCCCGGGGCTTGATCCGGGGCGGGAGCTTGCGGGGGGTCTCGATGGTCTCGGTGCTCACCGGGAGGTCTCCTTCTCGTTCGGCTCGGCGCAGTCCTCGCACTGCTCGCCCTCGGGGTAGCCGGGGTGCTGGTGGCACTGGGGCTCGACGCGGACCTGCTCGCCCTCGGCGCGGTAGTACTCGGCGATGCCCTCGGCGGCATCCGCGCTGGGGAAGCCGCCTTCGATGAGGCGGCCGTCGTCGGCGTCGTCGAAGACGCCGTAGGTCGGTCTGGTGGCGTCCGCCGTCTGAAGGTCGCGGACGGCTCGGTGCAGGCGGTCGTCGATGTCGTTCACGGTCTGTCCTTGTTCGTCAACTCGCCCATGGTGGCGATGAGTTGCTGGATGGAGTCGTTGAGTTCGAGCATCGCGAGGGTCTGGGCCTCGCAGCGGAGCCCGTCCGCCACGGGGTTGGTCTCGTCGAAGCGGGCCGGTATCGCGGCGGCCTCCCGGAGCAGCTCGCGGGCCCTGTCCGCGCCGCTGCGCACCTGGTCGGGCTCCGGCCTGCTCGGCGTTCCGGTGCGGGAGCGCCACTGGGGGTCGGTCTCCTGGGCCAGCCACAGCCCACGCACCGGGGCGAAGGCGTCGGTCGTGGTGAACTCCCTGAGCCTGTCGAGCAGTTGGTTCGGCGTGGGGGCCGTCCAGCGGCCGGGCTCGCCGCTGTGGCGGGTCATCCAGGCGGCCAGTCCGGGGATGGTGAAGTGCTGGGTGCTGATCTCCGCCGCCCACGCCTGCTCGGGGTGGTGGGCGGGCGGGTGGACGGAGAAGACCACGTCGGCAACGACGGCGTAGAGGACCTGGAACCGGGCGTCGGGCAGGCTGCTCTGGCCGGTGATCGGGTGCTGCTGCAGCAGGACCGGGGTACTCATGCCAGCCGCTCCCGGGCGATCTCCTTGAGCTGGGCGAGCATGTCGGCGTGCTTGCGGACCGGGCCGACCTCGTCCAGGCCCGCGCGGATCGTCCAGCCGTTGTCGAGGTCGCGGCCGGAGCGGTAGCCGGACTGGCTGCGGGCCTCGGCGACCACGTGGTGGGCCTCGGGGGTGCCGTCGGTGTCGAGGCCGGAGTAGGGCCGGGGGTCGTTGGCGACGGCCTGGTAGTGGTGCGCGTCGACGCGCACGACGCGCAGCGGCTCGGGCACCTTGGCCGGGTCGATCTCCAGGCGCTGCCAGCGGTAGCGCACGGCGGGGAAGGCGGCGGAGTCGCAGAAGAGCAGGAGGCGCCCGACGACGCTGTCCACGGTCGGGCCGGACCACGTCGGCGGCCGGTCGTCGGTGTCCCGCAGCCACTGCCTGCGCCCGATCTCGGTCAGGTGCTCGGTGGCGATCACGGCGGTGCGGGACTTCCCGGGGTTCCTCGGGGCGGAGATGGTGAAGACCACGCCGTCCAGGTCGGCGTACACGAGGGGCTCGGCGTGCCGGGAGCGGCTGGTCTCGCCGGTGAGCGGGTGTCTGCGGCTGAGGTGGAGGCCGGTGGCGGTGGTGATCATGGGCATGGGGTGGTCCTTGTCCGGGGCCCGCCCGGCGCGGCGGGCGGGGATCAGATGGGCAGCGTCGGGGCGGAGTCGTCGGTCGGCGGGGCGGGGTCCGGGGGGAGGCTGCCGCGTGCGATCCGGGCCTGGTGGCGCACCCTGCGCAGGTGGTTGACCAGCACAGGGGCGTAGGCCAGGGCGGCTTGCTCGTCGAGCAGGTGGTTCAGGATCTGCGCGTACCGGGAGGCGGAGATGCCGAGCTGCTCCCGGATCTGGCTCTCCTTGGTCCCCCGGTTGTGCGGCCCCCAGCTGCCGCTGCGCTCGAAGTCGAGCACCGCGCGCTGGAAGTCGAACAGGCCGTCGGGGCCGCGTACGGGCAGGTCCTCATCGGCCGGGGTCACCGCCTGCTCAGGCGCAGCAGCGCCGGGGCGGAGGAGTCAGTGAGGGAGTGCTGGAGCAGCGGGCCGGGGCTGTGGCGGCGCATCGGGGTGACGGCCGTGTAGGCGTCGGTGTCGAAGCGCAGCAGCGTGAGGTGTCGGCCATCGGTGTCTATGGCGCGCTGGCCGGTCCGGAACGCGGAGGGCTGCTCGAAGTCGGCGGTGCGGGCGAGGACCGGCATGGTCAGGTGCTGGTGGTGCCAGTCCGAGAAGCGCTCTCCGAGGACCCGGGAGTGGTGCGCCCAGGGGTAGACGGAGGGGGCGGCGATCCGGCCGAAGACCCCCGAGTAGCCGGGCTGGCCCGGGACGTCATGGACGACGTCGTCCAGGGCCAGCAGGCCGCCGCCGGGCAGCGGGATCACGTCGCCGGGCTGCAGGTCGGCGACCGGCTTGGCCGGGTAGGCCCGGCCGTCGACGTACAGGTGCGGCCGGTCGGCGGCCGGGGAGTAGACGTACCAGTGGTCGCGCAGGTGCTCGGTGGCGGTGACCGCCTTGTCGACGGCCAGGGTGCTGGTGGGGCGGTTCAGCGAGTTGACCCAGGCGGTGCCGTCGAAGGTGAACTCGGTCCGGGCCCAGGAGGCGGTGCTGGTGGCCCACTGCGACAGGATGCGGTCGCCGGTGGCCGGGTTCTTGGGCACGCGGGCCTCGGGAACGTCCGGGACCAGGTCCGGGGCGAGGAGCAGCGGGATGCCGTTCGTGGCCCGGACCTGGACGGGACGGTCTCCGGGAAGGATGAGCAAGGTGTCGTTGCCGCCCATGACCGGGCGCTGACGGATGGCCACGGAGTGGGCGTTCGACAGGGAGGTGGTGTCGACGACGACCATCGCGCAGATGATCGACGGGGTAGCGGAGGCGACGATGACCTGACCGGCGGTCAGCTCCTTGGCGAGGAGCTGAGCAGCGGTGCTCCAGCGGAGGGCTTCGATGGTGGCAGTGCAGAAGCCGTGCTGGTGCCGGGTGTGCGTCGCGTCCGCCTGCTGGGCAGGCAGCATGGCGTTGTCCCTTTGGCAGAGGGGTGAACTTCCTTGGCAAGAACACCGTAACCCAGATATCTGGGTGACCGCAATGCCAATTCGGGGAATTCTGTCTTCTGGGCCGGGACGTGCGCCAGCCAGCTGCGCAGCTCTCACCAGTCCAGGGAGAACCAGACGACCTTGGTGTCGCCGCGCTTCACGACGCCCCACTCCTCCGCCATGGCCTCGACCAGGAGCAGCCCCCGGCCACCCACCAGCCCCTCACCGTCGGCGCCGTCGATGTCCTCGAAGCTGACCGGCTCGGACGCCTGCGCGGGCACCGCGACCTTGTCGGCGGACTCGGGGTCGCCGTCGATGACCTCGATCAGCACCCGGGCGTCGGCGCGCAGTTCGGCGCGCACCACGACCTTCGCTTCGTCGCCTTCCGGGTCGTCGGCGTGGCGGACGCTGTTGGTGATGATCTCGGACAGCAGGAGCACTGCCGTCTCGATGACCCGCGTGATCCCGTGCCACTGCGTCAGGCGCTGGCGCAGGTCGTCGCGGGCGACACCGACGCTCTCGGGATGGGCGGGGTAGGGGCGCCGGTACGGCTGGAATCCGTCGGGGTTGGCGCGCGCCAGTCTGTTGCTGGCGGCCTTCGCGGTCTGGCTCACAAGTCTCACGCTCCAGGGGCGTACGAGTGGAACCGGGCATCACCCACCCTGGCCCGACGTGCGCACAGCGTGAGCGTCTCCAATACCCACGGTCCCGCAAGATCCGCGAAACTGCAACAATGTCAGCTGAACGAATGTCATTTCGATAGTGGAGTTTGACGCTTCGACACGTCAGACTGATCCTTGGACACCGGACGAGACCAGGGAGACAACGGGATGGCGTACGAGGGCGTTCCAACGGTTCGCAAGCGCCTGCTCGGCTACCACCTGCGGCAACTCCGCGAAGCGGAGGGTCTGAAGTGGGAGGACACCGCTGCTCGACTGCAGGTCGCCAAGCCGACCGTCATGCGCCAGGAGAGCGGCCACAGCGCGGTCTCCAGCGCCAACCTTGAAGTCCTCCTCGACTTCTACAAGGTCGGCGACCTGGACAAGCGCTCCCGTCTGGAGGCGTTCCGTCAGCACGGCCGCAAGCGGGGCACCTGGCACGCCTTCGGCACGGAGATCGGCCCGACCCTGCGGGACCTGGCCGACGCCGAGTCCATCGCCACCAGCATCCTGTGGTGGGAACTCGGGGTCATCCCGGGCATTCTGCAGACCGACGAGTACGCCGAGGCCACACTGCGCGGCGCCAGCGTTCAGGCCACCAACGACGAAACGTTGCGCGAACTGGCGCACCTGCGCCGTGAACGCAGGCATACCCTGGAGAAGGACGGTGCTCCCGAGGCGTGGTTCATCCTCGGTGAGGCCGCTCTGAGGACCAGGACCGGCGGCCCTGGGAAGGCCGTGATGGAGACTCAGATCCGCTACCTGCTCGACATCAGCGAGCAGCCCCACGTGAACATCCAGGTCGTGCCGTTCGCCGCCGGAGCCCACCCAGGCGTGGCAGGCAGCTTCACCCTGCTCGGGTTCGACCAGGTCCTGACCTACCAAGCCCTGTACTTCGAGACGGCCGGGATCATCACCGATGAGGAGAAGTTGGTGGGGGAGAACCAGGCAAGGTTCACTCGCCTGCGGTCCCAAGCCGAGTCGACTCAGCAGAGCCGGAAATTCCTCCGGGAAGTTCTCGCTACTCTGTGAGTCAACTCGCAAGTACGAAGGGCTCTCCAGTGAACACACCATCCCAGGGGTACAAGCAGTGGCGCATCTCGTCGGAATCGGGCGGTGACCAGGGGTCTTGCGTCGATGTCGGCCTCGGCGACCTCGACGCCGAGACCGAGGAAGTCGCGTTCCGGGACAGCACGCTCCAGGGTAGGGGGCCGGTCCTCGGCTTCCCTGCGTCCGCAGTGACCGCGCTGACGGGCGCAATCAAGGTCAGGGGCAGCCGTCTCGCGGGCGGCTTCTGACCAGTGCGCAACCAGAATGGTGGCCCCCGGCGCGCGATTCGCCGGGGGCCACCCCTGTTTCTACCCCATCGGGCCGTCAGAGCCTCTCATACCCGTTTGAAGATGCATGGTCACATTCCGGCGATAGACGATCCCGCCCGGGGCATTCTCGCTACGCTGTGAGTCGCAACCCGCGAGAGCGAAGGGCGTTCCGGTGACACCGTCTCAGGGCTACAACCAGTGGCACATCTCGTCCCACTCCAACGGGGATCAAGGCGGCTGCGTCGATGTCGGTATCGACGCAGCCGCCCCCGAGGCCGAGGAGATGGCCATCCGGGACAGCACGCTCCAGGGCAGCGGGCCGGTCCTCGGCTTCCCCGCCTCCGCCGTCAGCGCCCTCACCAGCGCCGTGAAGACGAAGGGCCACCGTCTCGCGGGCGGCTTCTGACCAGCACGGCAACAGAAACGGTGGTCACGGCTGGTCCCGTACCCGAGCAGCGCGGTTGGCGATCTCGCTGGAGACCGGCTTGTAGTTGGCCAGGGCGGCCTCCACCGTGGCGCGGTAGGTGGCCAAGGCGGCCTCGAAGGTCGCCTCGGCGCCGGTCATCTCCTGGTGGGCATCGGCGATCCGGTGGCGAGCGGCCTGCAGGGCGGCCTGCCACTGCTCGCGCTCGGCGTCGGTGGCCGGGACGGTGCCAGGCAAGTCGGTGAGCGCGAGCAGCGGGTGGGTGAGGTCGAAGGTGACCTCGGCCCGGTTGCCGACGTAGGCCAGCTCCTCCACGGGGTTGAGCTGCTTCGGCTTCCAGCTGTCGGTCACTGGGACTCCTTGGCGAGCTGCTGGGCCTGAAGGGCCTTGTACTCCTCCGCCTCGGCCACGGTCATCCTGGTGATGAAGAAGTCGGCGCTGTGCCTGTCGCGGATCATCTTGTGGCCGTGCTCCTGGATGCGCGCGGCGACCCACTCGTACTCGTTGGCGACATCGGGCAGCTGGCCGGAGGCGAGGTCGGAGCTGGCGGCCCGCACTCCCCCCTCGAAGGTGTAGCTCACCGGGACCTGCTCGGCGGCCTTGACCGCCCTGAAGGTCTGGGCGTTGCGAGGCGGGTGAACGTGGAACCCAGACGTCAACGTGTCGGCGTTGTAGAGCGCCGCTCCCATTCGGGTGAGCAGCGCCTTCACGTCGTCCATGCCGATCTTCGGGCGGGTGTGGAGCCGCTCGTGCTCGGCGTCGTCGATGGCCTGCTGAGCCTTGGCTCGCCAGGCCGGGGCGTGGTCGCCGAGGCAGTCGAGGGCGGTGGCGGCGGCCTTGCAGCGGCGGCACCACTTGACGGGGAGCTTGGTGCCGGTCGGGCACCCCCGGCGGGGTCCGTCGTGCCGGGAGTTGTAGACCTCGTCCGCGCCGGTGACGGCGAGGTCGCCGATGTCCTCCAGCCGGACCCCGGGAAGGGACTTCTTGGCGACGGCCGGGCAGGCGGCGGTGTGGATGGTCGGGACGAGAGCGTCGGCGGGGAAGCTCTCAGAGATGTCGATCTTGGGCCGGGCGATCACCCAGTCCCGGCTGCCGAGCACCGCATCTTCGGCAGCCAGTTGCTGCTCGGCCTGGCGCCCCTGTTCCGCTTCGGCGCGCTCGCGTTCGGCTTCGAGGCTGGCGGCCATCTCCTCGTAGCGGGCGGCGATAGGCTCTCCGGCGTGCTGCTGGTACAGGCGCTCGGCCGCTCCTACGCGGTCCTGGTACCGCTGCAGGGCGAGTTCGAAGACCTTCTCGTGGACCTTCAGGTCAGCCAGAGCCTCGTCAACCATCTCGGTGTAGACGTCGTGGGCGGTGGCCCAGATCTCGACCTCGACCCTGGTGGCCTGGATCGGCCCCTCGCCGCTGCGCGCGTCGTACTCGTCCAGGGCGACGTCGACGGCCTGCTCGCGAAGGGCGGCGGTGACGAGGCGGAGCTTGCCCAGACGGCCCTGGGTCAGGTCGGAGTCGTAGTCCGTGCGGTCATCCGTGGTCGTGCGCCACAGCAGGGGGCGCTGGTCGGTGTCCATGGCCCGGAATCTAGTACACCCACAAGAGCATGCGCAAGTGAGTTCACTAAACCTGTCAGGCCGCCAGCCCCGACTCGCGGCTCTGCAGCACCCCCAGCCGCATGCACTCCATCCTGACCGGCATCGGACCCGGCCAGCCCGGCCAGGCCGACAGGACGCCGTTCGCTGTCCTGATCCCGCGCCGCCACGCCTTGTGCAGCCCGATCTCCTGGAGCGTCACCCCGGCGCGCAGGGAGACGCCGTGGCGGTGGTTCGCGGCCAGCGTCACCCACATCCCGACCCTGCCCCCGGTCAGCCCGGCGGTCAGCGAGGCCCGGCCGCCGCTCTCCCACTGTCGGACCGCCCGCGCGGCCACCGGGGACAGGTCGACGCGCTCGCGCTCCCCGAGCCCCTCCACCCGCTGCGGATTGCGCTGCAGCCAGACGCTGCGCCGGTCGGCCCCGAAGTCGTCGGGGAAGAGCGCGGCCAGCTCCCCCGACCGGGGCGCCGACTCGACCACGACGTGCGCCATGGCGACGAAGCGCTGCCACTCCAGCGACCCGGTGGGGCGCTGAGCGTGCTGGAGCAGCAGGCCCTGGAACATGCGCAGCTGCTGGCCGGAGACCGGCTGCTGGGCTTCCCAGTCGTACGGGACGTACTCGGTGATCTCGATCCCGGCCTGGGCCGCCAGCCGCTCGACCCACAGTGTCCGGACGTTGCCGCTGTTCGAGGTGGACGAGTCCTTGGCCGGGCGCCGCGAAGGGTCGCGGAAGGCCCCTTCCTTCGCCAGCCGCCGGAACTCGGCCTGGCCCCGGCCGGTGAGCAGGGCCGACAGGCTGACCTCGGTCTCGGGGGGCAGCTCTCCCGAGGTCACGGCCCGCTCCAGCTGACGGACGACCATGTTCAGCTGCCGCGCCTGCTCCTTGCTCCACTCCTGGGAGGCGAGGAGGCGTGCGTGCACGCTGGCCAGTTCGGCCAGGGAGATCGGCTGCTGCCCGCTGCTCATGGAACAACACTAGGCGGCGGCTGCCGGGCCGCGCCAAGAAGTCACGTGCGCTGAGCCCCTCCGGTCCGGGTCCGGGAGGGGCTCAGCGCTGTGCGGGTTCCGGCTGTGGCTAGTCGAAGTCCTCGGGGCGCAGCGGGTTGTCGTTCCTGAAGACCCTGGTGTCGTTGTGCCAGGACCAGTCCGGGACGGAGTTCAGCAGGTACTTCTCGTGCGGCCAGGGCAGGCGTCCGGCCCAGTGGTCGGTGCGGATCACCCGAATCCAGCGGGCGTAGGGCAGGCCGGTGGGGCTGCGGTGGTCCCAGGCAGGGACGTGGTCGTCGGACTCCTCCAGGTAGTGGAACAGCTCGTCGGTGTTCGCGCGGAAGATCTTCAGCTGCTCTTCCCGGCTGGCAAGGATGATCTTGGTGGCGTTCTGGTAGTCGTCGAGCTGGCTTGCCGTCAGCAGGCCCCGGGAGGCGCTGTTCCGGCAGTACGCGGCGAAGTCCTGCACCTTGAAGCCGCCTTCGAGTACCGGGGGTTCGGCATCGTCCCAGAGCGCCTGCAGCGTGTCCGTGACGGCGTCGATGCCGGTCTGCCAGCCCACCGCTGCCGCGCGGTCGAGGTACTTCTTCACCTGGTTGCCGCCGTTGCCGAGGCGCCGCACCCAGCGGCGGGAGCGCAGCTTCTCGATCTGCTCGCCGAGCAGCAGGCCGTCCTCGGTGACGTAGTCCACGGGGACGTCGATGTGGCCCCAGGTGCGCGCGTACACCTCCAGGGCGACCAGCTCCGGCCGGACCCACTCCCAGCCGTCGATGGCCTCGACAGCGGCCCGGATGGCCGGGTCGAGCTTGCCCTGGGCGTACTCGCCCCGCCACGACGAGACGGTCCGCCCGTACGTGAAACCCGTGGGCGTCGTGGCGTCGTACGGGATGTTGCAGTGCTGGTTGAAGCCGACGAAGGTCGCGATGGCCTGCACGGCCTGCACGCGGCGCTGCTCCGCGAACGACCTGCGCTGTTCGGCGTCGGAGCGCAGGTCGGCGCCTTTCGCCTTGAGAGCTTCCAGGCGCTGCACGACCTGCGGGCGGGCGCTGCCCTGGGCGATGCTGGCGCGGGTGTCGGCCCACCACCGGTCGAGGCGGAAGCCGTTGACGGCCGTCCCGTCGGGGACGTTGCTGTGGCCGTGGGTGCGGACGAAGTCGGTGATCAGCCGCAGGCCCTCGCCGGTGTCGGCGGCGCGGTTGCCCTTGCGGGTCAGTTCCTGGTCGAAGGTCCACCCGGGCCGGGAGCGGAGCAGGATCTCCTCGGCCAGGGAGAGGCGTCCGGACCAGTGCTGCACGCAGATCTGGTTGATCCACTTGCCGAGGCCCTGGCAGAACGTGTCGATCACGTGGGGGTGCCGGGGCTCGGGACCGTTGTGGGCGAGCCAGCGGTCGAGGTTGTGCAGCCAGTGCAGGCGGGTGCCCCACTCGTGCGCGCGCCGGGGGGTGGAGGGCTTGTTCGGCAGGATCGGGATCGAGGCGACGGCGGCCCGCAGCGGGTCGTCCTGGGGCCGCTCCCACAGGTCGGTGAGCCACCAGGCCAGCGGGTCGCTGTCCTCGGGGAGGCGGCCGTCGTGGTCGACCAGGTGGCGGATGACGCGGGTCAGGTCGTTGACGAGGCCGGGGGTGTTGTCGAGGGTCTTCAGGATGTCCGGAGCGGGCGCGGTGGTGGTCACTTGGCGCTCCCGGCGGCGGGCAGCGGAACGACGGGCATGTGGTAGGTGCGGCCGGAGGCGGCCTCGTGGCGGCGGGTGGCGTCGTCGGCTTCCTGGATGATCTCCTCGCTGGTCTCCTCCATCAGGGCCTCGAAGACGGCGGCGTCGCTGGCGCCGTCGGGTCCGTCGTAGCCGGTGACCAGGTGGGCGCCGACGCCCAGGAGGGTGCCGTCGGGGAAGCCGGAGTCGGGGGCGTCCAGGGGCAGGGTGTCCTTGGTGCCGGGCGGGCGGCCCTCGGGGTACCAGCGCTGCTCTCGGCGGGCCGCCTCGCGCTCCATGGAGCGGTCGTGGATGCGGACGAAGACGGAGCCGACCATCACGCCGACGGTGAAGAGGTCTTCCCAGTCGGTCATGACCAGGTCGGTGGCGTCGGGGAACCAGCGGCGCAGGATCTGCGCGAGGTCGGCGTCCGGGTCGTCCTGCTCCTCCAGAGCGCTCAGCGGGGTGGAGGGGACGGTGAGGGTGACGCCGTGGCGGAGCTGGAAGATGTGGCTGACACCCGGGTAGGGCAGCGCGGGGGCGGTGGGCAGGAGCATCTGGTAGCGGGCGTTCTTGGGCTCCTTCTGGCCCTTGAAGTCGTTTCGGTCCAGCCAGCCGGACTCCAGGGTGACCGGGTGGCTGTCGGTTCCGGTGACGGTCCGGCCGGAGTGGTCGACCAGGGTGATCGGCTCGTTGTCGGGGGTGCGGGCGGCCCGGGAGAGCAGGTGACGGTGGGCCAGGAGGCGGTCGGGCACCTGGTACTGGTCGGACGGGTGGGCGGTGGGCAGGAGGCCGCGCAGGGCGAGTTCGGCGAGCGCGATGTGCTGGGCGTTGCGCTCGCGCGGGTGGGTCAGCCAGCCGCCGGTGCCGTCGCTGGTGATCTGGGCGACGGCGTCGATGTTCTCGGCGTCGTGGACCAGCAGGGCGAGGGAGTCGGGGTGGGAGTTGGGGTCGCGGTAGTCGCCGGGCGGCCAGGCGGCGCCGGGGTCCTCCTCCATCAGGTAGGTGGTGCAGCGCAGCAGGTCGCCGGTCAGGGCCTCGGCCAGGGTGCCGGTGTGGTGCTGGGCGAATCCGGCGAGGGCGGTGGCGGGCTTGCCGCCGAGGGCGGCGACGGCACGGCACCACCACACCAGGCGGACGGCGGGGCGGCTGGTGCGGTCGAGGCCGTAGGAGAGGGCGCGGGTGGGGGCCTGGGGGCTGCGGGAGAGTCGGGCCTTGAGGCGGGCGGGGAGGGTGCGCAGCAGCTCGCTGTCGATCTCGGCCTGCGGGATCGGCAGGCCGTTGATCAGGCTGGTGCCGATCTGCTGCACGCGGGGGCGCTTGCTGTCGTCGCCGGTGTGCCAGTGGCGGATGGAGCTGTGCAGCAGGTTGACGGTGTCGCCGTAGCGGTTGGCTGCCTGGCCGAGGAGGGTCTGGGTGCCGTTGCGGCTGACCTGGCCGACGACGACGTGGACGGGCAGGGCGATGACGGAGGCGAGGTGGCGCGCGGTCTCGCGCAGGATCTCGTCCTTGGCTTCGCAGGCGGTGCGCAGGGTGGTGACCACGCGGAGCAGGGCCGGGCGGTCGAGGTTCCAGGCGGCGTCCATGTCGGCCGGGTCGATGTTCAGGCGCTGCAGCATCTCGGGGCGCTGCAGGGTGGTGCGGGTGGCGTAGTAGCGGCGCATGCCGTCGGCGATGCGCAGCCGGTGGTCGGCCGGGGAGCCGTCCTTGAAGGTGAGGGTCTGCGGGATGACGACGAGGGGGGTGTGGATGCCGCCCTCGTCCGCCATGATCCACAGGTCGCTGTCGGGGTCCTCCTGCTGCTCGTAGATCCGGGCGTTGTCCGCGAGGTGCCAGTTGCGGTCGGCGAGGTTGGGCCAGGCGATGGTGGCGCCGCCGCTGGTCTCCTCGACCGTGCTCCTGCTGGGCAGCGGGGGTACCGTGCCGCCGGAGCTGGAACGGGTGAGCTTCTTGGTGATGTGCCGCTGGATCTCGTCGGCCGGGGGGCACAGCCACGGTGCCCACATCCGGGTGGTGAGGATCAGCAGGCTCTTGCCCTGGATGGTGGACAGGCCCGCCAGCGGCTGGGTGAGCTGGACGCGGACGGCGGCCGGGTCGGTGCTCGCCTGGGCGAGCGCCGTGCTGGTGTCCTCGTCGAGCTGGAGGGTGCTCTGGAGGCGCTGGGCGAGCTTGCGGACCGCGTCGGCCTTGGCGGGCAGCGGCGGCAGCTCGAAGGTCCCGTAGCCGAAGGTGGACGGGGTGTCGTCGATGGACGTCATCAGAGGTCACGTCGTTTCTGCCACGACGCACGGACGGCCGGAACCGGGGGTTCGACGGACGGTGCGATGAGTGTGGCGTAGGCAAGCGGGTCAGGGTTCCCTGCGGAGGGCCTGGCCGGTCACCGCGACGGTCCCCAACGTGGTCGGGGCGTGGCCGGAGGCGAAGCGGAACGGGTCCGAAGGGGCCTGCCACGAGCTGCTGGTCCTTCCGGCTGAACCGGACGCGGACGGGGCAGCGGCTCGACGGCTGCACCGCCAACGATAGACCACACCGGCCGCTGGAGCGCAAGTCCCCAGGTCGACGGCCAAGCCGAAGTTGCCCGTGGGCAGTTCGTGATCTGCCAAGCTGTCTCCATGACCGAGACGACGTTCCCCTACCGGCTGGCCGACAGCTCCGGCGAGGGCTGGCTGCACACCGGCGACGGCCTCTACAGCACGTTCCCCCGCACCGACCTGGGCGACATGGAGTACGACCAACTCGTCTCCGAGCGAGGCCCGTTGAGGGAGATCGCCCCCGAGTCGGCCGAGGACAGCCAGGCCATCCAGGAGGCCCTCACCGCAGCGGGGAAGAAGGCCGTGATCACCCTGCTCGCCGCCCTCTACGCGACTGCCCGCAAGGTGATGGACCAGAGCGGCGGCCGGATCGCGGTCATGACGGCCGGTCGCCCCGGCTCCTGGGAGGCCGACCGGCTCAGGAACCTGATCTGGGAGGGCGACGGCGTCAAGCCCAGCCGCGTCGACCAGGCCGCCCTGGACACGCTGACCGGCATCTTTGAGCGCTGGGTCCTCACCGGCGACACCGTGGTGGAGATGGCCGAGAACCTCGCTGGCGACGTCGCCCAGGTCGCCGGGAAGATCGGCGGCTGGAACGCGATCACCGACCAGTGGGTCCGCAGCGCCCAGTACGCCGAGAGTCTCGGGACCTGGCTGGTCGGCGCCGACTACCACTCGTGAACAGGGCGCGAGCCAGTAACTCCGCCTGAAAGTCGGCGACTTGGAGGGGCAGGCCGATTCTTGCCCCTCCGGCCCGCTTCGGTGCTATGGTCCTCGCCGAGGGACGGAAGCCCCGTTCCTCACCCCGCTGATCCAGGGACGGAAACCCCGTTCCGAGGAAGGACCCAGCCATGCAGCTGGAGGAGATCACCGTCCGCGCTCTGACGGACGACGAGATCAAGGCCCTCACCCCCGAGGACGTCATCTACGTCCCGGACCCCGATTTCAAGCACGACCCGTTCAAGCACGACTCCGACCCCAACCCTCTGATCCTGATCCTGGTCGAGGCGCGACGTGCCGAGCGCGGTGAGTACTACCTGAAGCAGGGCAGCCTGCAGGTCCAGAACATCTACGGCGTCGAGTACTGGGTACCGGCCACGCAGGTGTTCACCGCCGACCCCGACGGTCAGGCGATGCCCAAGTTCTCCACCGCCGGAACGAACCTCTCCCTCGCCCTGTACATCCCCGGCATGAGCGAGGAGGAGGCCAAGACCGCCGTCTTCGACGCGCTGCGGGCCAAGTTCGGTGCTGGCGTTGTCCAGGTGTGGAACGCCCGGACCCGGCCCGTGAAGGACCTGCGCTACGACGTCTACGAGGAGAAGATGGTCTACCAGCCCGGCCCCTCCAAGAAGGACCCCGGCACCTACGTTGCAACGCGGGTCCGAACGGTCGCCAACGGCGTCCTGGGCGGGCAGGTCCAGTACCTTCGCGGGCAGAACGCTGGCACCAGGCTCGTCACTGAAATCCATATCCCCGCAGAAAGCGTCACCGAGACGATCTGATCGGCACGGATTCCCCAATGATGGGGAATCGCATTTCCACACGGGGAAATGGTGTGGTGCACTTTCCCACGCAGTGACGAGTTCGGGTGCCATCCCTGGTCCGGCTCAGCTGGTGGGGCCGGAGGTGGTAGCCCGGCCCCACCAGCGGCATTTAACGCTGCCAGGGTTCGAGTTCCGGTTCGACGTTCTTCCAGGCCACGATCCCGAGCGATGCACTGCCGGGGCCCCACGGTTCCTTGCGGGCCCGGGTGGCGTAGCCGTCCTCCCGCAGGGTGGCGGTGATGAGGGTCTGGGCTTCCGTCCAGTGCTCCTGGTAGCGGGCGAGCTGCGGGTCGGGGAACCAGGCGACGTGGGCGCAGTCGACGGCGCCCAGGGGCCGCAGGGTGGGCTTCAGGTCCCATACGACGCAGCCCTTCCCGATCCGGGACGGGACCTTCTCCAGCGGGCGCTCCCCGTACACGTAGTTCTGCATCATCAGCCGAGCGGCTTCGAGGACGCGGCGCACGCGCTCCTGCTCGTAGGCGGCCTTGTTGATGCCGTACTCAAAGTTCGGCCGGGCGGGACCGTAGGTGGCCCAGGCGTTCGCGGGCTTCCTGGGGGGCTCCACGCCGGGCGCCATCCGGTAGACGAGGATCTCGGCTCCGGGGTGGTGGGTCGGGGTCCAGAGGTCGCTGTGGAACTCGGCGACGTAGCCGAGGGACTCCAGGGCGGCCACCGTGGCGGCGATCCGCTTCTCCCAGTGCGCAGCGGCCCCGGTCGGGATCGTGCGCTTGCGGTAGTCGTTGCTGTACTGGGGGCGGTGGGCGACGTCGGGGTACCAGTTGACCACCACGCACAGCTCCGCCCCGTCCGGCCAGCACTCCTCGGGTGCCTGGAGCGCCTGGCACCAGCCGAGGCCCTTCGGGAGGACCCGGTGGCCTTGGGCGTCCACACCTTCGCCGAGGCCGAGTCGCATCAGGTCCTCGTTCACGATGTGCCTGGCGCCGAACGGCCGGACCGGTTCGTACGGGGGCTCGTCGTCCTGCTGCTGGGGCTTGGGCTCCGACGTCTCGGCGGGTTCGCCGTCCTTCACGATTCTCAGCATGACGGCATTGTGAATCATTCTCGGAAGGTTCTTCAACGATTCCAGAAAGTACGACTGCCGTGGGATTGCATATGCAATCCCACGGGACTTATGGGTTCCGGAAAGGCCAAATGGGTGACACTCGCTACTCGCCTCGGTACACTACTTGCCATGTTCGACGGACTCCGGAAGAGAATTGATCGCTGGCTAGCAGAGAAAGAAGCCAATCCCCCTCCGTTCCCACCGGAATTCTACGTAACCGATAGAGGAATTCGATTCCGCTCATGGCTCCTCGTCAGTACATTCTTTACGGGATTGGCGGCCGTAACGGGAGCCCTGGTCTACTTCGCTTTGTCTCTGCTCTTCATCGTGCTCTCCCCTAATCTCGCAACCGCCATGGAGGACTACTGGGAAACGGTTCTCTTTTCGTTTCTCGTCGGGGTCCTTTTCATGGTGCGCCATGGCAGTGAGATCGTCGACGGGCTTCTGTGGCAGGGAGCCAAGAAGGCGGCAGCACGGTATTCCGAGGAGCCGGAGGAAGAGTAGGTAGCCCGTGATCGCGGTAGCCTCCATCGGACCGACCTTCCAGCAGCTAACACCATCTCAGACAGCGGAGCAGCCATGTCCGACAAGGCAGAGGACCACCCGGACGTGCAGCGGCTCCTCGCTGCGTACCAGCGGCTGCAGGAGACCAGCCTCACCTTGCTGGCACTGACCGCCCAGATCAGCGACCTCGGCCCCTACGGTACCGAGGAGCTGCCAGACGCCCTGACGGCACTGCGCTCGCTCGTGGAGCAGGAGTTCTACGTCCACGAGTTGGCAGAGGTTCTGCGGTCGGTCTCCTGCGCCTATACCGTCGACCCGCTCGCCGCCCTGCGCCTGGGCGGCGAGGACCCGTTGGCGCTGACGGGGGCCATCATGATGATCCGGGGCACGCTCAGCCAGCTCGATGAGCTGGGTGAGCTGTTTCAACTTCCGGTCCTCACCGTGAAGTTGCCGGTCGACCTCGGCTGGGAGCAGCGCCAGCCCGGGGGCTGCCGGTGCGCCTGCCAGTTCTTCCACCAGGCACCCGGGGTCTGCCTGCGGGCCGGGCAGCCGGGCCTGTTCGTCCGGGTGGTCTCCAGGCAGGTCTTCTCCCCCGAGCCCGCCGAGGTCGAGACCGGCATGGTGGTGGTGTGCCTGGACTGCTACCAGGCCATCGCCGCCCGGCAGGACGGCGTGGCCTCCGGTCAGCAGTAGGTCAGGCGACGGTCTCGCCCGCCTCCCAGGCCGCCGCGACCGTGTCCTGGTCCACGTCCGGCGCGAGCTTCGCCCGCCGCATGTCCTCGCACCGCACGTCGGCGCTCAGGAGCGCGATCGTCTCGCCGTCGCCGTCGTACAGCTCGAACGAGTGGCCGTCCCACTCCTCCGGGACGGCTCCCGAGAGGGTGCCGAAGTCCCCGCCGCTGATCTTCTCGCCGTCGCTCGGGCGCAGCACGATGTACGCGCGCAGGATGACGACGTCCGGGTTCGTCTTCTTGGCCATGCCGAGTAAGCCCCTTCCTGGGGTGATGTGGTGGAGGTGGTCGGCGATCACCGACAGCACTGACGCTACGCATCGAGCCCCTGTGCTTCAACTGTCCTCACACCGCAGGAATTTGGCCGCTCGGAGGGGAAGATCGCTGCTCTGGCTGCCCCGAAGCAGCGCCTGGTGGCGGTGCTGGATGCGGCTCGGCTGCCATCAGACGCAACGCACGACGCTTCAGGTCCCCGCAGCTCGACCCGCCTTGAATGTCACCGTTCTATAACGATGAGATCCGCCCCTCGCGCAGCAGTAGGTCAGGTGACCGTCTCGCCCGCATACCAGTTCTCCGAGGAGGTGAAGTGCCATGTCCAGGGGACTGTCCGGCATGCGTAGATCCGGCGCTCCCGTCGTGCCTCGTTGCCGCGCACGTCGTGCAGGATCTTGAATTCGAGAAGCTGCTGTTCGGCCTGGTCCCACGTAAAGGGGATCTTCCCGCACACGCAGCGGCTGGGCTTCTGAGCCTGGCCGCTCCTGTCCCATGCCTCCAGGGCGTCGTCGCACCACGTCGTCAGGGGGGTGATTTGCTCAGCAGCAGCAGCATTCAGTTGGGTGGAGATGGCGATGTTGCGCTGCGCTGAGTCTCCAGCCTCCTCCACCACAGTGAGCCGTGCCCCCATCTGCAGGGCCTTCGAAGCTGCCTGTGCAATGAGCGTCTCGATCTGAGGCGATCGGGAGCGGAGGCGGACGGCGCTTCCGGCGAGGAGGCGGTTCCATGCCAGTGCGGACGTGTGGCGCGAGAAGTGCATCTGGATGGGTACTGGAGCCGTGATCCGCAGCATGGTCGCCAGGGCGCAGACAACCTCCAAGGTCTCCAGATCCGCACACAGCCCCATATCGGCGACTAGATGCCTGGTCTTATTCCGATGCGTGTAGCTGCGTACGACGTGGACTTTCCCGGCGCCTTCGCTCCAGATTCCGCGCACCCTGACGCGCTGGCCGTTCCGGAGCTGCTTTTGGCGGCTGATTCGTGGGTGAATCATTTGCATGAAGGCGATTATCTAGCACCAATCCAGTCGGCATCGGGGGTTTCACGAAACATCCCATCCTTTCCAGAAATGAAATATAGAGAGTTGATAATCAAATCCTCTCGATGGGACCGGAGAGCCGCCTTGGATGTTACTCATGAGTAGCTTGCGGTAATGGAGGTTACCGCAGGCTACTCATGAGTAGCCTGTAGCGTGGGCTGGACATGGTTCCATCTCACGCCCTTGAGGACCGCCGGTGACCGCCACCGAGATCGTCGACGCCGAGCTGGTCGACGAGCAGCCGCCCGAGGCTCCGCCGCTGCGCGGGACCTCCCTCGTCGTCGCCGACGGCCGGGCTGGAACGCGCCCGGGTCTGTCCGACGCGGCCCGGCGCCGCCTGGAGCAGTCCACCCCGGAGGAGACGCGCCGCGCCTACCAGCGCGAGTGGAACCGGTTCTTCGCCTGGTGCTGGAAGAACGCCGTCCGGCCGCTGCCGTGCACCGACGACGACCTGTCCAACTGGGTGGCCGAGCGGTGTGATAGCAGCGACGGCATCTCCGCGATCCGGCAGGGCATCGGCGCCGTGGTGATGGCGCACGAGACCCGCTACGGAGTCGGCAAGGGGCCCAAGACGAAGGAGAGTTGGCGCATCCTCTCCTCCTACAAGCGCGAGCGGTTCGACGCCGGGCACCGCGCCGACCAGGCCGCCACCTTCAACGCCGACCAGCTGCGCGAGATGCTGCTCACCATCCCGAACGACCACCCGGCCGGGGTCCGCGACCGGGCCCTGCTGTGCACCATGGTGGCGTCCATGAACCGGCGCAAAGCCTGGAACTCCCTGGACATCGAAGACGTGACCGAGGACGAGCTGGACCCCGAGTCGGCCGACCAGGAGCTGCTGGCCGACCTGCGGGCGTTCGTCGGCCGTTCCAAGACCGACCAGGCCGCCCGGGGGCGCACGGTCGTGATCCCGCCCGGCGAGCACGAGCTGTCGGACCCGGTGGGGAACCTGCAGGCGTGGCTGTGCGAGATGGGCGTCCAGGGCGTCACCACCGGCCCGCTGTGGCGGCCTTTCAGCCGGGGCGGGCGCATCCTCGACCGGCGCCTGAACACCGACCACGCCCGCCTCCTGGTCCGCGACGCCGCTGCCCGCGCTGGGCTCAAGGCCCCGCACGGGCGCACGTTCAAGGCCCACTCCACCCGGGCCTCCGCCGTCCGCATCGCCCGCAAGGCTGGGAAGACCTGGTCGTCGATCGAGGAGCAGGGCGGCTGGGTGCCCGGCTCCACGGCTGCCAAGGGATACGACCGGCCGGAGGAGGAGGAGAACGCGATGCGCGGAGCGGGCCTGTGACCCGCCCCGCGCACCCGGCGCCCTACCGGAACCGCACCGTGGGCACCCGCCGGGCCGAGGCCATCCACCCTGAGTGGGTGTTGATCGCCTCCAGCATCTCCTCCGTCGTCGGGTGCCGGAGGTGGGGCAGCCAGACCACCACCAGCTGCGCCCGACCTCGGGCGAGGTCCCACCACAGGGCCGGGGGCTCGTCCAGCTCCATGATCACCTCCACGGCGCCCGGCTCCCCCGGCTTGTCGAACGCCAAGGTGACGGCGCCGGTGCCGTCGTCCCAGAAGCACCATGGCGACGTCATCGGGGCCTCCTGGTCGAGCGGAGTCAGCGAGGCGTAGGAGGGGAAGGTGTCGATCTCGGCCTGGCCTGCTCCGCCGTACGGTGCGAGCACGACGGCGGCCATCAGGGCATCGCCGACGGGGAAGGCGGTCGGCTGGGCCAACAGCCGTGGAATGGACGGGACTTGCTGATCCTCGGTGCGCGGGGTGTGCATCGCGGTCACCGGTTGGTGGGGAGGACGAGGTTGACCCACTCCTGGGCGTTGCCGGGCTCGAACTGGCTCCAGTCCTTCCCCGGGGCGGGCGTCCACCCGGCCACCTGCTCGTAGCCGGAGTGGCGGCTGGGGAGGACCATGTAGCCGTGCTCGATGAGCCGGTGCCCGGCGGAGGCCGGGCGGAAGTCGTCCCAGTCGTAGGTCAGGTGCACGAGGTCGGCTCCGCCCTTGGGGTCGAGGACGCGGAGGGTGAACGGCCCGGTGGTGTCGGCGCTGCAGACGGCGGTCAGCGCGACGGCCCGCTCCCGGGCCTGGATCGCGGCGATCCGCTCCGGCGACCCGGTCGGCATCGCGGCGATCTCTTCGTCGGAGAGCAGCTCTTCGGCGGGCTCGGCGGGCAGGAGGGCGGTGGTGAACTTGGCCCCGGATTGGGCGGCTTGGCGGGCCCGGCGGCTGGCGGTCGACTGGTGCTTCGGCGACACGGTGCGCTCCTTGACGCGGCGGACCCCACACCTCCGCCGGATCGGATGCACGTCGGCACGATTCCAGTGGACGCATTCGCTCTGCACGGGCCCCGGGAGACCTTCACCGAAGCGGTCGGCGATGTGGGCGCCGACCACGGCTCACGGCGTGCGTGGCTTGCCGCGTGGCGACAGTGTAGCGGTGCCGTCACTGACTGTCTACCACTTCCGGGCGCCACTGTGCCCCGGGCCCTGCTGTTCAGGGTCCGGGGCACGGGCTGGCCGTTAGTCCTGGGGCGCTGGGGTCGCCCAGGCCGGGGTCGAGGACTGCGGGTCAAGGTCGAACTCGCCGTCGCGGGCGCCGAGGACGAAGGCCCTCCACTCGTTGGGCGTGTAGGTGAGGGTCGGGCCGTCCGGGTTGCGGCCGTCCCGCATGACGATGTAGCCCTCGACGAAGGCGATCTGGATGATCCCCTCGGGGTCAGCGGAGATCCATTCGGCCCCGGTGAGGTCCAGGACGGGCTTCCCGTTGGACGGCAGGTCGGGTCCAGCGCTTTCGTCGGTCATGGGGTGGGTGGGTGCCCTTCTGGTTGCGGTTCGTGGATCAGCGTACCGCTGGGAGCCGACGCCGGTGGGCGGGTTGGACGAGCTGGTCAGCGGGGGCTGGCGGTAGCGGCCACGGCGTCCCAGAAGTCGTTCATCCGGAAGTGGAAGAGGCCCATGCCGTGGTCGGTCCAGCTCCCGATCGGCTTGGTGATGATCTCGACGCCCTCCAGGGTCTCGGGGATGTAGCCGTTGCCCCAGCCGAAGTCGATGCGGGGGCGGCGGATGCCGTCGGGGTTGCCCTGGTCGGTGCGGATCAGGCTGGCGGTGCCCTGCAGCTCCTGGCCGAGGTGCTTGTGGGCGTGCAGGGCGAGGTCGGTGAACCCGGCCCGGGTCATGACGTCCCAGGGGCCGGTGTCGTGGCGGCCGTCGGCGGTGGTGCGGTTGGCCCGGAACGGCAGGTCGGTCACCACGTCCCAGTCCGGCAGGGTGGCGCGGTCGGCTTCGTCGCCGCTGTAGGAGTTCTGGTCGCCGAACCACAGGCAGGGGTAGGTGGTCTGGACGCGCTCGCCGAAGCGGTCGTCCGGGTCCTTGGGCCGCTGCTCGTTCTTGCCCCACTTGACCATCATGAGGGCCTCGCGGCGGCGCCACTCGGCGTCGTTCGAGCACAGGTGGTAGGAGGCGAGGTTGAGTTCGGGGCTGGCCTCGGTCCCGGCCCGGACGGTCTTGATCTGGCAGGCCGGGTGCCACCAGCCGGTCTCCTGCGGGTAGTCGGCGACCACGCGCAGCAGCTGCTCGTTGACGAAGATCCCGGGGGCGTTGGGGCTCTCCCGGGTGCTGGAGGCGGCGATGTAGCCGGTCATGCCGAGGGCGTGCCCGGCGGCGAAGAGCAGGCGCTTGCCGTTGGCGCGGGAGTGGGTCAGCTCCTGCCGGGCGATGGCGGCGATGCGGTACTTCCGCGTGAGCATGGCCAGGTAGGCGTGGGCCTCGCGCCAGTGCGCGGAGTTCTCGCCGCCGAAGTCGTGCTCACCGTTGAGGTTCACGAACGTGATCAAGGACAAGGTCAGGCCCCTCTTGGAGGTGAATCCCGGTGTGGTGGCCCTGTCCCGGCCGAACAGCTGAAGGTGATTTTCTGACCGATCAACCAGCTACTGTCATGGCTCGGCCGGGGCAGGGAGTCTCGGGTTCGTCGGAGGCCCGGGGGTTTCCGGCGCCTCGGGCCTCCGACAGGCGGGTGGGGGGAACCGCCTTGGTCCGCACGCGAGACCTACCGGGGAGCTGGGGTCTCAAGCGGTGCGGGCCGCCCCGTGCGGCAACCTGCGCGGGGCGTTCGTGGGTGGTGTGGGTGCCCCTTCCCGGCTGGGGCTGGTACTGCTACTACCGGGCCGGTCCGGCGGCTACTGGATGGCGCGGGCTCGTGCGGCGACCCCTTCCAGGTGCTCCTGGAAGATCTTGGGTGCGTCGGGGCCCGCGAGGGTGTACAGCGCGACCATCCCGGTGAGGATGGTGTCGCCGATCTCCTTCTTGACGTCCTCCCACGTGTGGGTGATGCCCTTGCGGGGGTTTTGACCGAGGACTCCGCTGACGGCCTCGTGGACCTCGCCCACCTCCTCCCCGATCTTCATGATGCGGAGGAGGCGTTCCGTCTCGGGCGGCAGGGTGCTCTTGCCGTCGAGCCAGGCGACGAGATCGCCGATGTGGTCCCAGGTCTGCTGTTCCATGCGTTGCGTCCGCTTCGGGTCGGGGCGCCGTCGCTCAGAACAGGGTGGTCTCCGGTTCGGGCTCCGGCGTGCTGGTCGGGTCGGAGACCGTGAGGTGCTGGTCCCCGGTCACGTCCACGCGCAGGGTCAGGCCCGAGTGGTCGGTGAGGTTTTTCTCGGTGCGGGGCTCGTGGACGTACGCACAGGAGTGTACGAGGCCGAGCAGGGGGGTGGAGACGAATGCGTGGTCGTAGCGGTAGCCGTCGTTGGTCCGTCCCACCCAGGAGTACTCCTGGGCGCCGGGGTGCACGTGCCGGAAGGCGTCGTGGTAGCCGGTCTTGCCGAACCAGCGGTAGTAGTCGTACTCGAAGGGGCGGAAGATCGGGTAGCGGGGGCGGTGGTCGGGTTCCAGGATGTTGAGGTCGCCCATCACGATCCTGGGGGTGCCGGTGCCCTCGGGGGTGCGGTCCTGGCACTCGGCGATGAAGCGGGCCTTGCGCTCGGTCTTGGCGGCGGTGGCGTCCCTGGAGGGGACGTAGAGGCCGAGGATCTCCAGCGGGCCGTCGGTGGTGTGCACGGCGGTGGAGACGGCCCGGTAGGGCAGGTAGTCGAGCGTGACGGGCTGGTGCGCGGCGAGCCGGAGCCGGGAGACGATCATGACGCCGCGCTCGCCCTTGTCGGGAACGGGGTAGGCCACCTCGTAGCCTGCGCTCCGGAAGCGGTCGGCCAGGTAGGCGCAGCCGGGTCCGGGGGTGGTCTCGGTGAGGACGAAGACGTCCTCGGGGCGCTGGGCCAGCCAGGCGAGCTGGCGCTGTGCACGCTCCAGCGCCGGGCCGCCGATGTTGAAGGTGAGAAAGCTCAGGCCGGGTCGGGCCGGTGTCGCTGCCTCAGTTGCCACTGGTTCCCCTCCGCAGGGTGCCGATCCTGGAGACGATGATGTCGGCGACCCGCTCAGGGCTGCGGTTGGTGCAGTCGATGATCAGGGTGGGGTAGCCGACCTTTTCCAGGAAGGTAGCGGCTTCCTCATAGAGGGCGGCTTCCTTACGGCTGCTTCCGGGCATCTTCTCGAAGCGGCTGTGGGTGCCCCGGGCGGTCAGCCGGGCGTGGATGACCTCGGGGTCGGCGGTGAGCACGACGGTCAGGTCCGGGGTGATGGCGTGCTGGTTGATGGCCCAGATCGTCGTGGGGTCGATGCCGTCGAGCCGCTGCAGCACCAGGGAGGAGCCCACGTAGCGGTCGCACAGGACGGTGTCGCCGCGTTCGAGGGCGGGGGTGATCTCGGTGGCGATGTGGTGGTAACGGTCGGCGGCGACGAGGCAGGCCAGCGACATGCCGGTGTAGGTCTCGGTGCCGTGCCGGGCGATCTCGCCGAGGTTGGCCCGGGAGGGTTCGGTGGTGGCGTGGACTGCCGTTCCGGCTGTGGTCAGGAGGTGGCCGACGGCGGCGACGGTGGTGGACTTGCCGACGCCGCCGGGGCCGTCGAAGGCGACAAACAGGCCGCGCTCGGTGTCGCTCACGAGACGGCCACCACGGGCAGCAGGGCGCGCTTGTTCGGGGCGACGGGGCACATCTCGGCGTCGAGGGCGCCGATGCGCTCCCCGGCGGCGACCACGGCGGCCGGGCATCCCTTGCCGCAGCCGTCTGCCATCGAGCAGCTGCCGCAGGTGGGGTTGGCTCCGACGGTGTACCGCTCGTGGAAGTTGTAGGCGTCCAGGCGGTCGGCGATGTCGGTGTCGGTGAAGATGTTGCCGACGATGAACTCGGTGTCGGCGTGCTGGGAATTCGGGGTCCGGGCGGCGAAGACGAGGTAGGGGCAGACGGTGACCTCGCCCGGGGCGAAGACGTAGATGATCGTCCCGGCCTCGCAGTTCGCGAGGGGTTTGGTGTCGTTGGGGAAGCGGATGTGGACCAGGTCGAGCTGGTCGCTGGCGAACGGGGAGGTGAGGTCGTGGATGTGCCGCATGTGGTCGTCCGACCGGGCGAGCTTGTTCTTGCTCTTGACGCCGCGCCCCATGCTGGAGAGCGGGTTCATCAGGACGTAGGAGGCGCCCTGCTCGCTGGCGAAGGCGCACAGCTGGGCGTACTCCTCGTCCTCGGCAAGGTTGTTCGGGGTGCAGAGCAGGCCCTGCAGGAGCCCGGCCTGGGCCAGCCGCTTCACCGTCTCCACGGTGGTGTAGAACGACTCGCGGTCGCCCCGGAACTTGCCGTGGGAGTCGGCGGCGAAGCCGTCCAGGCTGACGTTCACGTGGATGTCGCCCATCTTGGCCAGGGCCGTGATGTGGTCGTCCGTGATCAGGGTGGCGTTGGTGCACAGTCCCACGCCCATGCCCGCGTCGCGGAAGGCGGCGGTGACGGCGAGGAAGTCGGGGTGCAGGAACGGCTCTCCGCCGGTGAGGGTCACCCGGGTGACCCGGGCCGCCTTCAGCTGGGGGATGACCTTGGTCCGGATGTCCTCCAGCGGCATCGTCACGCCGGTCTTGAGGGCGCTGACGAAGCAGTGGGCGCAGCCGAGGTTGCAGGGCTCGTTGATTTGGACGAGCGCCTTGCGGTAGGGCTCCACGACGGAGGTCCGGAAGTAGCAGGACACGGCCTGCTCGTCCGTCATGATCCGGCGTGCTGTCTTCTCGCTCATGGGTGTCCCCCATCAGGCCGGAGGCACTGCTGCGCCCCGTGGTGGCGGGGCGTCTCGGTGCTTGGGCCGTGCGTCGAGGTGGTCAGCGGGGACCGGGCCCGTCTGGCGCCCGGTTGCTTGCGGTGACCACTTCATCACTGGATCAACCATCCTGACAAGAAGGCGAGTTGAATAAATGTCAGTTACTTACGACTGGCATGTGCTGCTGGCATGTTTCCGCAGCTCGCCGGACAAGTTAGTGAACTGGGTTGCGCATACTCAATCGAGTGCACTACTGTCGTCCATGTCGCCAACCACCACGAACGGGAAGCAGGCCATGTCCAAGACTCCGCAGCTCGTCGGCATCACCACCCCCGTCAAGATCACCCTCACGATCGACGACTGGGAGGGCACCTACGGCACCGAGCGCAACAAGGCCGAGATCACCCAGCAGCTCGCCTCCCTCACCGTGGAGACCATGCTGAGCACCAACCTCCGCACCGAGCTGTGCGCCCTGATCGGGCAGACCGGCCACATCAGGACCGACGTGCTCCCCCCGAGCAACACCCTCGAAGCCCAGTTCGACATCGCCACCATCGTGGACACCACGATCTGGGAGTCCACCTACGGCTCCGACGAAGATGCCCAGCAGATCGCCGACGACGTCGCCAACCGCGTCCAGGAGTACGCCGCCGAGGCCCTCAAGCAGCGCGGCATCACCGCCCAGGTCGAGCTGCGAGCCACCCCCACCGTCATCGACGCCACCGGCGACTACACCACCCTCTACCTGGTCTTCGCGCCGCGCGAGAACCCCTTCCTGGCCACCACCACCGGCGGCCTGCAGAACTTCGCCGCCCGCCTCGACGACGACGCCTGGCTGCGCCCCCTGGACTCCCAGATCGGCGAGTTCGTCGACTACTGGAACCGCCGGGAGCCGGAGGCGGCGCTGTGGGCCGTCACCACGGAGACCGAGAAGCTGCTGCCCGCGTCCGGCACCGAGCCCAACCTTCACGGCCGCACCCCGGTGATCTTCCGGCGCGACCAGATCAAGCCCCTGCTCGCCGTCCTCGCCTCCCCCCAGAACCAGAACCTGGGAAACTGACCCGTCCTCACCGACACCGGGAGACGCCGTGCACCAGCTCCACCCCCGCGAGCACCCGTGGGGTGACATCCGCCTCGACCACAACGGCGAGGCGACGTTCCTGACCGCCGAGCGCTCCACCGACCCGGACTGCCTCTTCGTCCACCTCAAGGTCGCCGACTGCCCGCCGGACCACCAGCTCCTCGACAAGGAGGAGCAGGACGCCGGAGCGGTGCTGTTCCACATCACCGTCAGCATCCGGCTCCCCCGCGCGGACACGATCGTCCTGGCGCAGTACGAGGGCGGCCCGATCGTTCCCCGCGACATGGCAGCGTTCGAGTCCGCCAAGTACATGCGCGACGAGATCAACAGGGCCGTCTTCACGGCCCGGTTCAACCTGCGGGCCCTGGCCGCCGTCGCCCACCACCATCCGGTCGCCGCCCAGGGCACCACCTGACCACGTATCACCTGAAGGAGCGCCATGAGCACCGAGACCAGCAGTGGCCCCACCGAGTGGCAGCAGAAGCGCCAGGAGGCGCTCGCCGAGCGCGGCCTGGCCGAGGTCGAGCAGTACTCGCGAGCCAGCGACCTCTTCTACCCCGACAGCATCCGCCCGGCCCGCCGGGGCCGGATCGAGAACATCATCTCCCTGGGCCCGACCACCGGCGACACCTACATCGCCGAGCTGGTGGAGAAGTTCAACGGCGAGAACCGCACGTGGTTCGCGGTCGTCATCGACGGCAAGAAGGACCCCCAGCGCATGTACACCGCCGACGCGGCCCTGCTGCACTACCTCAGCCGGAAGCACAACAATCCGGACGCCTCCACCGCCGCCTGGTACGCCGCCCGCGTCCTGGGCATGCCCGACCTCGACCAGGACCCCGCTGCGCCCGCCTCCTGACACACAACCTGCCCGGCCCCGTCGCTCTCCCGAGCGACGGGGCCGACGTGTTCAGCAGATAAGCAACTGCCCATCTGTAGGAGTCACCGTTCCATGTCTACACTGCGGAGTATGACCGCCAACCCTGCCTCCACCAGCGAAGCCACGACGCCGCCAGCCCGCGCCGGACGCCGTGGCGGCCGGACTCGCGAACAGAGCCCCGCGCGCGCCGAACGGCGCCGCCCAAAGCAGGAGCACGACCGCCAGACACCGGAGCCGTCGCCTGCTCCCGAGGACGCTGCTCAGATCGACTTCTCCCAGCACCCCGCCCACACCACCCCCTGGCGCCGGACCTCCGCCCTCCCCGCCACCAAGCGCCTGCCGCGCGTCGGGACGCCGTCGACCCGCACAGTCGTCATGACCCGCGAGCTGGCCGCCCACGTGGACGCCGTCCGGGTCGACATCGGCACTCCCAACGCCGTCGACTTCACCCTGCTCACCAGCAGTCTCCTGCGCGCCCTGGCCCGCGAGCACGAGGACTACAAGATCCGCGTTGAGGAGTACCGCCAGACCCACGGGGTCGTCCCCGGGCCAGACGTGGTCCCGCCCGGCCCGATCTTCACTGCGCTGAGTGCCGAGGTCGCCATCGTGATGGACGGCGGCACCGCCCCCTGACGGTTGGAGCGACAGTGAAGTACCCCCGGAGCAACTGCCGGATCTGCGGCCGTGAGGTCTCGATCCCCGGCAACCGCTACGCCCGGCACGACCCTCCCGGCCCCCGTGCCCAGGTCGACCTGACCAGCTGCCCAGGGAGCCTCAAGGCCGCGATCCCGCCCCAGGCCGCCATCCCGGGTCTGGAACTCCACCAGGCCGAGGAGCACCTGGCCCTGTTCTAGCCCTCCGTCCCCGGGAGAAGCGCCATCAGCCTCAGGGCAACGTCCACCGCGCTCTCGCCCTCCCGGGCCGCCGCGAGGTCGACTGGCCGGTGGACGGCCAGCCAGTTGTGCAGGCGCTGCATCTGCGCCACCAGCGGGTCGGCCAGGGCCCGGCCCGGGTCGTCCGTCGGCGGAGGCGGGAAGCCGCTCATACCCACACCTCCGGGCCTGCGGTCTCGGAGGCCAGCTGCGGGTTGGCCTCCTCCCAGCGCTCTCGGACCGTGACCGAGGCCGGGACCGACCCGCTGGCGCATGGGCCGTTGTGGTGCTCGACCACCTCGCACGAGTAGTTCTGGAACTCCCCGCCCACCATCGCCCGGCACGACCGCTCCGGGAACACTGCTCGACGCATCTGTCACTCCTCCCTGTTCACCCCTTCGTGGGGTGTAGGGGCAGCACGGCAGGGCACCCCTCCCCCAGCTGCCGAGTCCTGTCGGCTGCGGGGAGAGAGGTGCTTGGGCTTGTTATAGGAATGATCAGTCGTTGCTGTCCTTGGGGAACGTCGAGGGCGCCGGGGTCGCGAACGCTGCCCAGGGCTCCTCACCCTTCGCCCGCTTGCTCTCGGCGTAGGCGACGGCCTCGGAGAAGCTGCGCTGCCGGAGGTCCTTCTGGGCCTCGCGGTTCAGACGCTTGTACTTGGCGATGGCCTTCGCCTCCAGGCTGTCCCGCACCTCGGTGACCCCCTGCCCGCGCTTGGCGGCCAGGGCCACGACGAGGCGGTCCGCGAACTCGACGTCCTCCGCAAGGAGCCGAGCGCGATGCTCCGCCGGGAGGAAGTAGAACGCCAGGTCCGGCTCGGCGGCAAGGATGGCGGCGATGTGCGCCTCACGGAGGGACGTCACGAGGGCGTCGACGGCCTCGCTCTGGGCGGCGGCCTCGGTGTCGATCCAGTCCCCTCGGCCCTTGCCCTGCAGCCGGTTGCCCTCGGGGTCGGTGATCGCCTTCGCCGCCTTCGTCACCTTGGCGGCCTCGGCCGCCTTGGCCTTGGCAGCGCGGGCCTCGCTCGCTGCGATCTCGTCGGGCGTGAAGATCTTGGTGGGCCGCTTCCGAATGTCGACGGGGGCCGAGGGGTAGCACACGGTGCAGGCCCGCTCCCCCGCGTCCTCGACGACCTGCTGCTCCGTTCCGCCGGAGTAGTCGGTCAGCCAGGCGAACTGCGTGCTGGGGCGGCAGGTGGAGCAGTCCATGGTCTTGTGCACGTGGCCGTCGACGTTGGTGACGATGAAGGCCCGGGTCCAGCCGCCCCGGCGGGCGAACTCGGCATCGTAGGGGGCCTGCTCGGCCTCGATGGCGGCGATGGACTTCTCCGCGTCCTGCAGCCGCTGCAGGGCGTTGCGGGCGTCGCGTCCGATGTAGGTGGTGTCGGTGTCGGCGCGGTGCTGGGCGGCCTGCTGGGCGGCGTTGAAGTCCATGCCCCACACCTGGCGGCGGCCCTGGTAGTTGGACCGGTCACCGGCGGCGCGGTGGATGCTGTCCCGGAGGCTGGGCAGCTTGCTCTCGGCCTTGAAGAGCTGCGCGGCCAGCTGGGCGAGCTGCTTGTCGATGTCGGCGGGGGTGGCGGTGGTGAGGTCCTTGGCAGAGGTCATGGAATGAATATAGCAACCTAGATATCTAGGTTGCAAGATAGGCGGGATAACTTGGTCGAGTTCAGAGGGGCGGGTACTGGCCGTACGCTCCCCAGGAGTCCTTGCCCGGGTTCAGAGTGTCGTTGACGCCGAGCTGTTGGCCGTAGGAAGCGCGGGCCCAGGCTTCGAGACGTGCCGCGTGGCCGTCGGGGCCGGGGATGTACGGGTGGTCGGGGACCGGGGTATCCCATTCGTCGGACGGCGCCCCGGGCGGTGCGAACTGCACCACGAGGGCCGCAAGCAGGCCGCCGCCGCCCGCGACCAGGAGGACCGTCTTGAAGATGATCGGGTCCTGGCCGCGCAACAGAGCTGCAGCGAGCAGGCAGACGGCGGTCGCAGCCACCAGCCAGCCGAGGACCCAGGGGTGGAGGCCGGGGGCAGCACGGCGGACCGACCAGGTACCGGTGGCCGGGTCAAGGTGATGGACCTGCTGGCGGTACGGGCGCCGGGCCCGGCGGTACAGACGCAGCTGGCCGGTGGGGCTCAGGCCCTTGTAGGTCCAGTACTGGCCGTCCAGGTGGAGGTACCAGTGCTCGCCGGGGCGTACCGGCAGGTGGGCTATCGCCCTTGCCTCCTCATGAGTCATGCCGCCACGGTAGTGCCGTGGCGGCATGGGAGGGGGGATGTCAGGCGGTGGTGACGAGGGAGTTCAGCTTGTCCTCCATCGGCTTCTTGATGGTCTGTGAGATGTAGGAGGGGGCGACGCCGAGCACGAGCGCGAGGAGAGCGCCGGTGCACTTCTGGCCGTGGTCGGCGCAGATGTCGTGGATCTTGACGGCGAGGTCGACAGTGTCCTCGACGGAGCGGCTTCCACGGCGCTCGGGGATCTCGGTGAGGAGAGCGTCCTGGAGCACCTTGGGCAGTCGCGTGAGCGCCGTCTTGCCGTCGGCGCCGACCAGCCCGAGGGAGAGACGCTGGTCGGCCGGGGGCTTCTGCGGCGGGATGGGGACCGTCACGATCTGCTTCGGGGCCTTGACGGCGGCGGGGAGCACGTTCTGGGTCTTCGTCAGCGCGGGCTTGACCGGGGCGGGGGTGAGCTGCAGGCCCGCGAGGGCGAGCGTGGTGTTGACGGCCGGGGCTTCCGGCTCCCGGGTCACTTCCACCGACGGGGGCAAGAGAAGGTCCGTCATCGGGTCGTCGACGACGAGGAACCGCCAGGCCAGCGGGATGCTCTCGTCGGCGGCCTGGGCCTGGGCGATCAGGAACCGGGCGGCCGTACGGGCGTCGCAGCCGCTGAACCACATGACCCGCTTGACCTTGAACATCGGCAGCGGGGCGAGCAGGACCTGGGCCCGGCGCAGGCGCGGTACCGGGGCCGGGAGGATGCCCTGCTCGATCAGCTTCTGCCGCTCCTCGGCCTGCTGGGCGCGGCGCTGCTTCTTGACCGCGTGCCACTTGGCCTGGAGCGTGCTGAAGTGGGCGCCGATCCACAGGACTGGCGGGAGGGCGTGGTACGTGGAGGCCCAGGGGTTGGGCCAGCTGTCGTGGATGTTGAGCGCGATGCTCGCGCTGGCGAGCGCGAGGACCATGAGGTTGATTCCCCAGGTCCGGCGGCCGTCCTCGGCAGCGCTGATGGCCTTCCAGGAGTAGGCGAAGACGCCGAGGTCGGCCAGGAAGGCCGCGACGTACGCTTCGGACGACCCGGCGCTGAAGCCGACCTTCAGGGCGAGGCCGTAGAGGGTGCGGTAGCTGAGGTAGAACGCTCCGGCGGCGAGGACGTAGTCGACGCCGTAGGCCAGGGCGCGCTCGCCGATCTTGAGGTGGCGCCACCAGCGGACCTTGGCGGAAGCCAGTTCCTGGCCCGATTCCGTCGGAGCGGACGCGAACGACACCTGGTCTTCGCTAGTCTTTCTCCTGGACATCCTGAGCATCGTTTCCTCGCGGGAGCGTCGTGGTGGGTGTTCGGGAAACCCTCGGCGGCTCCTGCTAGAGCACCGTCGGGGGCTTTCTCGTTTCACGAGATGGGCTGGCCAGGCCAGTCGGGGTCGAGAAGAAGGCCCAGGTCCGAGAAGGAGCGTGGCAGTTCCAGCAGTTCCTCGGGGACGGGCAGGCTGGACACCGCCTTGTTCGGCGCCGAGTCCGGCATCCGGTTGGTGCGCTTGAGCGACCTGTAGACGGGCGCGGTCATGAACGGAGTGCCGTCCGCCCACGCGATGTGGCGCACCGGGTGCCCCTCGTCGCTGGCGATGCCGATCAGCTGGTCCTGCAGTTCACCAAGGTCCTGGGAGGCCCTGGCGAGCAAGTGCCGCGCCTGGCCCGCAACGCGGAGGCGCTCCATGAGCGGGGTCCAGGTGACCTTCTTGTCGTAGGCGCCCTCAAGCTCGGGGTTTGTCTCTCCCGAGGGGATGATCTCCTTGAGGAAGCTGAGGTCGGGCAGGCGCTGCTGCGCCTTGTCGAGCTGTACGGCTTGCACGCCGTTCTTCAACCGGTCGCGGGCGCGGTCGGTCTCGTACCCCGCTTCCCGCCACACGTTGTAGATGGGGCGGGTCTCCCGGGTGGACAGTCCGGAGACCGTCCCGAGGTGGATGGCGGGCTGATTCTCCGACCAGCCGAGCAGCCAGAGGCCCTTGCGGTACTCCTCGATCTCGTGGACCGCCTGCTGCAGGAGCGCGCGGATCGGCACCGTCTTCACCAGTCGGTCGGTGGCGGCGGTGCTGACGAAGGCGTGGGGCCGGTTCTCCGGAGTGGAGCCCTGGCTGAGCCCCCCTTCGTCACGTATGCGCTGAGGAGGCGTTACACCGTGCAGGCGCATGTGGGAGCCGAGCCCAGCCGGGCCCTTGCAGACCTTCCCGCACGTCTTGCAGCGGTAGGCGTCCGCGTCGGCTTCCGGTTCTCGCGTCGGCTCGGAACCCGTGGGTGTGCTGGGTACCACCGAACCCTCCTTCCACGGTCAGGCGTGATGACGGAACTCTAGTGAACTAAGTGTTGCATGGGCAATCGAGTTCACTCAAGTCACCTCGCAGCGCTGTCCTCGGCGAAGGCTTCGGGGTCGATCTTGATGATCCGCATGACCGCCTCGGCCGGACGGTTGTCGAGGACGGCATGGACGACCTGCTCCTTGAACCGCCGGAGCACCCTCAGTTCGGCGGCACTCTCCTTCGCCGCCACCTTCAGGTCCTTGGCGGCCTGGGCCTTGGTGTCCGCGAGTTCCTCTTCGAGCGCGCGGATGCGCTCGGAGAAGCGCTCGAACTCGGCAACGGCCCCCTCGCGGACGGCTGCCAGCGCGCTGTCGAAGGCCAGCATCGGATCGGCGGCGGAGCGGGTCCTGCGCCGGGGGGTGTTTCCCGAGGAGGCCCGGACGTCGTGGGCACGGGCACGGTGGACCCCGAGGTTGCGGAAGCGCTTCCCGCAGTCGGGGCACTCCTTGTCGGCACCGTCGACCGAGCCTTCGCCGGTCTCCGGCTCCACTTCTCCGACTGGGGTCGGCTCCTCCGGAACCGGGATCTCGGCTGACGCGACGCCGCCCGCGCCGTACTCGGCCAGAGCCGCCTCCAGAAGCTCGTCGCCGCCCTGGTCAGCCAGGGCCTCGTACGCCTCCTGGAGGGCATTCCGGACGGCGGAGTCCTGCACGCCACCCCAGCCCGGGTCGCTGGTGTCGTGAGGCAGGTCGAGGCGTCCGCCGTCCGGCGAGGTGATCACCGTGGCGTTGGCCCGGACGGACACCTCCCACCCGGGGAGCTGCTCGGCCATCGACGCGAAGCGGGCGGTCTCCGGGGGGAGGGTGGGCGATGCCATGGGGTCTCCTGGGTCTAGTTTCAATTCACCCTATGACCCTGATACCTAGGTGTCAACGCTGTTCCTCGGAGCCGCTCCGAATGGAATCTTTGTCCACACCCTGCCTGTGGAAACAATTATGTCTGATGCCGTCCAGGAGACTTCCGGGAGTTTGGGCATGAATCGGAAGTGGTCGCCGACGTACGCGAGCGTCATATGCGGTGACCAGCCGTGTTCGCTCGGGGTTCGATAGCCGTGGCCGTTGAGGAATTTCTCCAGATCGGAGTGGAGGTGAGTTCCTCCGGGGATATCAGCCGAGCCCCAGAGAACATTCTGGCCGGGCTTGGTGAATGTCCCCACGCCTCCGATGCGGACGGTTACCGGGCGGTGTCGGCTGGCCCAGTTCCCGATCAGCTGCGGCAAGTCGGCGAGCTGCTGGCGGGTGTAGTGACCCGTCTTGCCGAGGTAGGCGAGGGTGACGTGGAGCTGGGCTGCTGGTTCTCCGCCGGGCAGGGCCAGCTGCTCGGCGATCTCCGGCGGCGGGACCAAGGCCACCATCATGCCGTCCTCGACTTCGGCGGCGGCCTGGCGGGCGATGCGGTCGGCCTCCTCGGGGGTGGCCTGCCGGAAGAACAGGGTGGCGGTCTTCGGCCTGAGCGAGGTGAGGTCGACGGTCTCGCTGGGGCCGTACTCGTCGTGGGTCATCACGCCGTCGTAGCCGTCGGCGGCGATGGCTTCGGACAGGGCGCGGCCGGACTTGCCGTCGTAGCGCGCGGACAGCTGGTGCTTCCAGTTCGACGGGTCGCGGTAGTCGCCGCCGAAGTGCATCCGCAGCGGCCGGTGGAAGGTGATCTGGCCGCCTTCGTAGCGCGGATCGTCGGCCAGGTGGGAGGGCAGCGCGCCCTGGGTGATGTATCGGCCGTGGGGTTCGAGGTCCTGGGCGAACTGGCTGCCGTGGTGCCCGGCGCCCTCGGTGTTGCGGAAGTAATCGAAGGTGACGGGGCGATCGTCGCCGGTGTCCTCGGTGTAGGGCTGGCGCGCGGCGGTGTGGTGCCCGGTGGTGAAGTCGTGATGGGTGAAGTCGGTGCGGAAGTCGCGGTTGTCGTCGGCCAGGTGCAGGGTCCAGGAGATCCCGGTGCGGTCGCTGGCCCGCTCGCGGCTGTGCCAGACGATCTGCGTGGCCGGGTGCGGCACAGCGGGGAGGTCCTCGGCGGCTTCGTGAGCGGCCCCGTGGGCGTAGTCGGGGTCGTCCTCCCATTCATGGGCGGCGGGAGCGACCTGCTTGAGCCGTTCGGCGCGTTCGGCCACCGGTTGGGCCGGATCGTGGACGAAGGCGTGGTCCTCGGGAGTGAGGTGGACGGCGGTCCCTGCGTACTGCTCGGCCCCGAGGTCGTTGGGGTCGTCACCGGGGTGGTGGATCTCGGGCTGGTGGATCTCGGGGCCGTGGTAGGCCCACTCGTTGATGTCGTTGCCGTCTGTGTGCACGTGCTTGGCCGGGACGGTGGCCTTCAGCACCGGCCAGTCCGGGCCGGTGCCGTCCATGGCGTGGTTGCGCGCGTACTCGCCGGAGGTGGAGACCCAGTCGCCGGGGCTGATCCGGTCGACGCCGTGGGGCGCGGCCCGGTAGATCGTCACCGGCTCGTCCGGACGGCCGTGGGCGCGGTGGAGGGTGTGGAGGGACTCCTCGTGGGGCTCGCCGTAGCTGCCGTCGGCGACGTTCTCCTCGAAGCCGGGGTGGAAACCGGAAGCTCCGTTGGTGGGGTCGTGCAGGGGCGCGCTGTCCGGGCCTGGCGCTCGGTGCTGCATACGGTAGTCGTCGTCCACAGTCCCAGCTTGCCGTACTGGGAGGACAGCGGCGGCGGCGCGGGTGGGCGCGGCCTCGGCGGTCTGGTCCTTCTTCCAGTCGGTCAGGTCCTGCAGAGGGTGGCCCGGCGCGGCGTCCAGCGCCTTCCAGACGACATTGCGTTCGTCGTACAGGCCCGTTCCGTCGGGGCCGAAGGCGTCGTGGCGGTCTTGGTGCAGCTGGTCGTACAGGGCGGCGCCTGCGGCGGCCTGGTCGTCCTCGGGGAGGTGCTCGATCTGCTGGATCTGGTCGCGGAGGTCGTCGAGGCGGTCCCAGTCCTCTTCAGGGAGGTGGTGGGCGTCGAAGTCGTCGGGAACCTGCACGGGTTCGACGGCCCAGGTGTCCGTGGTGAGGTCGTAGGCGGCGTACGGCTTCAGGGTGCGGATGTCGAAGCTGTCGGGGTTGACGTAGAAGGTCGACTCCCACGGGCCGGTGGCGTGTCCGTCCGACTGCAGGCTCCGGTCGTCGTCGTCCAGGCCAGCACGCAGCTCTTCGTTGAGACGCTGGTCGATCTCCTGGTCCGTCAGGTGCGAGAGCGGTGGGGCGCTGCGGCGGGCCTCGTCGTAGTTGACGCCGATGAGGGTGTCGAGGTCGCCGTTGCCGTACCAGTGGCTGGCTTCGGAGCCGGTGAGGTAGACGCGGGCCCACCGGGGCCAGTCGGAGCCGTAGCGGGGCGTCCAGAAGTCGTCGAGGAGGTCGAGGAGTTGCTGGCGGATCTCTGGTCGCAGGTGGGTGCCGTCGAAGAGCCTGGGGTCGAGGCCGGATTTGCCTGGGCCGAAGAAGTGGCCGGTGGGCAGCCAGTCGTGGTGGTGCTGGTAGGGCTGGGTGTTGTCGGGGACGATGGTGTTCTGGAAGGTGAGGCGGCGGATGGCCTGGTCATAGTCGTGCAGGCCGACGTAGCCGATGTGGATGCCGCCGTCGTCGGTGGGGCGGTGGACGACGCGGTGGCCTCGGCTGGCCTTGGTGCTGTTCCAACCCTTGAGGGGCTGGGAGAGGGCGTGGGTCTGCAGCCCGTCGTCGCCTCGGCGCAGGGCTTCGACGGTGTCGGCGATGCGGCGCTGGTCCTGGCGGTCGAGCTTGGCGAGGTCCTTATGGGCGCCGGGGTGGAAGGTGACCGGGCGGAGTTCGGCTACAGGCCCAGGTCCTGCTGCACCTTCTCCCAGGGGATCGGGGTCTCCCCCGAGTTGTCCCGTTCCAGGATCAGCCGCTCCAGCTCCGGGTGCAGACGTGTCGTGTCGTGGCTTGCCTCGGCCTGCAGTTCGTGACTGGTCATCATGGTCCCCCTTGGCAGCGGTGGTTGGTTCATCAGCATAGGTGCTGTCGCCTGGGGTAGTGCGGAAGAAGTCGGCGGCGGAGGCCATGGTCCTGCCCCGGGTGACGGTCTTGTCCCGGGTGTAGCCCTTCCACCATGCCTTCCCGGCGTCGGAGCGGTCGCCGTGCTCGATCCGGCTTCCGGGGTGGCGACGCTGCATCTCGTCCATGAGGGCGCTGCCGACACCGCGTCGCTGGTGGTCGGGGTGGGTCTCCAGGCGGTCGACGGCCATGGTGCCGCCTCGCCGCTTGGGCGGGTAGTAGGTGAGGTGACCCATCTCCTCGCCGGTCTCCGGGTGGAGGGCCTTGAGGCGGGTGAGGGTCGGGTACTTCGATCCGCCGGTCTCCTGGTCTTCGTGGTCGAAGAGCGGCTGGAGCTGGAGCTGGTCGGTTGCTGCGTGCCGGAAGAACTCGGCGGCCGTGGTCATGGGCACCTCCGCCCCTTCGCGGGGCGGGGCGCGGTGGTGACATCAGCGACGGCGTCCGACTCGTCCTCGGGAGGGGTTGTCGAGGCGGTCGCGGCCCATGCGGGTGCGGCTGAAGGAGCGCAGGGCGTTGATGGTCTCCTGGCTGTTGCGGTCGGTGGCGGTGGGGTTGGCGGCGCGCATGGAGTGGCCGTGGAGGCCGCCTTGCAGGGCGGCGGCGGGGCCTCCGCCGAGCATCTCCTTGTAGCCCTCGATCCAGCTGCCGATGAGGGCGTAGGTGGTGATCATCATCGCGTCCGCGATGTCTTTGGTCTGGACCGGTCCGATGGTGGGGTGGTCGACCTTGTTGCCGTTGCCCTTCTGGAGGAACTTCAGCTCCAACTCGGCCTGCTCGTACTCGGGGGCGTGGACCAGCTCCATGTTGATCGCGCTCTTGAACGCCTCGGCGACCTTCCAGTTCCAGGTGGCGTTCGCGGTGCGCTCGAACACGGTGGTGGTCTTCGGGAGGCGGGCTCGGGCGACCTTCTTGGTGAGTTTCTGGATCGAGCTGACCGAGTTGTACTGGTCGAAGGTGAACTCCTCGGGCTGGAAGGGCACGAGGATCTCGTCCCAGATCCAGTCGTCGACCTGGTCGTAGTCGATGGTGTGCTCGGGGAAGTCGGCCGGGTCGAAGTGGTGGATCTTGTCGAAGACGACGTGGGGACGGCCGCCGTCGTCGTACTCGATGTGGGCGCAAGCGATGCCGAAGCGGCAGTTGACCGAGGAGGGGTCGGCGTGGCCCTTGTAGGTGTAGCTGAGGATGCCCTGGGTGGTGGGGGTGATGAGGGCGGGGCCGAAGCGGTCGGGGCGGCCGTACCAGGGGCCGAAGACCCGTTCGACCTTGAGGACATCGAGGTAGGCGTCCATGACGGTGGCCCACTGGGAGCGGCGCTCGACCCGGAAGGTGTCGGGCTCAGCCTGCTCCAGCTTGCGCATCTGGTCGTCGTACTCCTGGATGGCGCCCTTGAGCTTCTTGAAGCCGGGGTGTCCTCCGTTGGTGTACTCGCCGTTGTCGCCCTGGAAGTCTGCGGGGAGCAGGGGCAGCTCGTGGGCGATCTGCCAGTCGAGGTAGATGTCCCAGCTGGCGAGCTGGATCATCATCATGGCCGGGTAGGCGGGAGTGCCGTCCGGGTTGAGTTCGACCGCGCGGGTGTAGTTGTCGTAGAACTGCCCGGTCATCTGCCAGGGGCTGGACGGCTCGATGAGGAAGCCGTCTTTCTTGAACTGGTCGAGGCTCGGGGTGGAGGCGGTGTAGACCTCCTCGGCGCTGCGGTTGGCGCCGGAGGCGACGACGTGGGCCATCTCGTCGAAGCCCATGATGAAGGAGGCCGGGCCACGGCCCGCCATCAGCGTGCTCTCCTTCGGGAGGATCTCGAAGGTGGCCATGTCCAGGGCGGTCGTGATGCCGCGCTGGGCCATCTCGTCCATGCGGACAAAGTCGTGCGGCGCGTACACGCTCAGCTTCTCGCCGAGGCTGTTGGCGATGTAGGGGGCGAAGCAGGGGGCGCCGGTGATCACGTTGACGAGGTCGCGCCACAGGTTCGCCTTGGCCTGTTCGCGCTTGCCCGCGAAGATCAGGCAGGCGAGCTTCTTGTCCCGGTCGACGCCGTAATGCTCCTGGGGGTCGCCCTTGGCCATGTAGGTCCACAGGACGTAGGCCATGGCGAGGGCGCTGATGTGGCCCTTGCCCGCGCGGCGGCCCATGACCAGGAGGATCTCCCGGAACCACTGGTAGCCGAGGGCCTTGGCGGCGCGCATGCGCTCCAGCAGGCGGGGGCTGCCGGAGACGTCGACCTTGACGGTGTCGAGCGGCTCGCCGTGCTCGTCGGTCTCGGCCTGGGCCCGCTCCTTGGCGCGCAGGCCGGTGAAGTACGCCTGGTCCCACTCTTCCAGGACTTCGTAGTCGTACGGGGTGAACAGGTCCTCGCGGAGGAAGAACGCCTTGAGGAGGGTGGCTTGGCGCGGGTAGAGGTTCGGCCGGTCGAGGTAGTCGGGGGAGACGACGAAGGTGATCGGGTCGGGGATGTCGATCCCGATGAAGAGGTGGTGGATGTCGGCCGGGCCGAACGCGGTGATCGGGGAGCGGCGGTCGGTGGTGGGGGTCGGCATGGTGGTGGCACCTCCTCACCCCTTCGTGGGGTGGGGAGGTGCCAGCGACAGGGTCAGCCGTGGTCGGGGCAGATCTCCAGGTGGTTGAGGGTTCGGGCGACCGACTCGGGCCGGGCGTCGCTGCCGGAGATGTGTCCGCAGCAGCTGGCGACGCAGTCGGCGGCAATTCCGGCCAGGCGGACCGTGTCGGCGGGGTCGGGGATGCCCTCGTGGCCGGGCAGGTCGGTGGCTGGGTCGTAGGGGTGGAAGACGGGTTCGAGGGTGAGCAGCGCGGTGCTGACGAGGTGTCCGCACCGGCGGCAGATGGTCGGCCGGACGCGGACGAGGACGGCGTCGTCGTTGTAGCCGGGGTTCTCCTCCTCGGTCATCGGTGCTGGTGCCCGTCGGGGGTAGTGGCGGAGGCCCAGTCGCTCTTGACGACTCCCTTGTCCTGGCCGCGCAGTTCGAGGAAGTTGTTGGTGACCTCGTGGACCTTCTTGTCGTGGTCGAAGACGGTCTTGTCGACGCGGCCGATGATCTCGATGCTGGGCATGACGGCGCCTTCGACCTCGTGGCCGTCGATGGCGAAGGTGTACCACTGGACGTCGACGGCGAAGCCGATCTTGTGGAACTGGTCCTTGACCTCGCGCTGGAAGGAGTCGATGTCGCGGCGCTGGCCCGCGCGCTTCTCCAGCCACTCGAAGACCTTGCCGATCTCTTCGATCTCGGAGTCGAGGATGTCGCCTCGGGCGAGGCCGTCGCGGTTGTGGACGCCGCCGTACTCGCGGTCGAAGCGGTCGGGGCCGGGGGTGGCGTTCTGGCTGTTGTGGCCGAGGATCGGGATAGCCATGGCGGGTCCTTGGGGTTAGGCGGCGAGGGCGGCGTGGCAGTGGCTGCAGCGTTCGGCGTGGTGGGCGACGAGTTGGCCGCCGATGGTCTGCAGGCGGGTGCGGACGCCACGGTGGTTGGTGCCGATGAGGTTGGCGGCGTTCGCAGCGTCGGCGATGGCCAGGACGAGGTCGTACTTGCTGGGGGCGGTGAGGCGGGAGAGGTGGGTGCTGATCCCGGCCATGGAGCGGGCGGGGATCTTCTGCTCGGCTGCGATGCGGTTGAGGAGGGTGATCCGGTCACCGGCGATGCTCTGGCGGGCGAGGTCGAGGAGGGCGAACTGGTCGTTCTCGGTGCGGGCCAGGGCGCGCTGGGCGTCGGCGGCGAGGAGTTCGGCGAGGGTGTCGCCGCTGGCGCCCCGGGCCTCGATCTTGAGGGCCGGGTCGGGGATCTGCAGGACGGTCCCGTTGCTGTGGTGGAGCAGCGGGGCGGCCCAGGGAGCGAGGTTCTGGGCGCGGTTCTGGCCCAGGCGCAGGCCCGCGCTGATGTGGTGGCCGTCGGGGCCCGGGGTGGCCGAGTGGGGCTGGAGGACGTCGAGGCGCAGGTCTGCGGTGGTGGACCAGGAGTCGATGACCACGGAGTCGGGCGGGAGGACGGCGAGGGCGGCCTGGACGAACTGCTCGGGGGCCAGGCGGGGCTGCGCGGGGCGCAGGACTTCGGCGAGGCCGCCCTTGTCGGTGTAGGTGATGGTGACCTCACCGAGGGTGTTGTGGATGCGGCTGTTGAGCAGGGTGTGCTGCTCGTGCCGGGTGAGGCGGTGGAAGAACGCCTTGGGAATCTTGTAGAAGGCGCAGAGCTGGTCGGTGCCGTGCTCGGAGAGGGGGATGGTGTGGTCGCCGAGGGAGATGGTCGGCCTCTCGGAGCCCTCGCGGAGCAGGTCGACCTCGGGGGTGCAGGCGTCCGAGGTCCAGGAGCGGGTGCGGCTGGTCCACTTGGTGGCCAGTTCGGCGAGGGTGATCGGCTCTGACATGGTGTGGTGGTCTCCCCTGTTTCCGGCGTCGTGGTGGCGGATTTCCTGGACGGTCTTATGGATTTATGTCTGGGGTATTTCCCGGGGCTTCTTCTGGCTTTCGGAGAGGGCTCTCAAGACTGGGTGGTCGGAGAGCGCCTTGCCGAATGCTGGTCGGTCTTCGGGCCGGATGAATTCGAGCGCGAGCCGCATGTGGATCATGAGTGCCTGGCGCCAGACCTGGCTGTCGGTGTCCTCGCCGAGCGACTCGTCGATCTGGTGCTTGAGCTTGATCGCGTTGAGCAGGTCGCCGCCCGTGACCTTGATCTCGCCCCGGTGGAGGCGGTCGAAGCCCTGGGAGATGGTCAGCTCCAGGGCGGCGAGGTGGTCGGCGACGCGGTCGCCGTACTCGTCGATCGCGTCGCCGAGCTGGGCGGCACGGCGCTCGATGATGGCCTGCTGTGCCTTGGCCTCGATCGGCAGGTGGTGCTCGAAGTGGTAGCGCAGTGCCTTCTCGGTCATCTCTCCGAGGGGGCTGGGCTGCTCTTCGAGTTGGCGCAGGATGGCACGCCAGCGGTAGCCGCCGAGGTACCACGCCTCGATGGCGGCCCGCTTGGGGTGCTGGCAGGTGCGGCAGGTGCTGGAGGTCTTGGCCGGGTAGACCTTGTCGCCGATGCGCACGAGCACCATGGAGGGCGGGGCGTCGGTGGTCATCACCCGTCACCCGGGTCCGGCCAGCAGTCTTGGGCGATGCGGGAGGAGCTGGAGAAGCGCGATCCCCTGAGGGTGCCGTCGCGGCTGTTGAGGTGCGGCGAGGTCGGGTTGTAGGCCCGGTGGAACAGGCCGGACCGTACGGCGGGGTCGGGGATGCCGTTGATGTTGTAGACCTCTCGGCGGTGCCGTGAGGCTTCCATGTAGTGGGTGAGGACATCGCGCTCGGAGGGCTTGGTGATGGCCTTCAGCACGGGGTAGAGCAGCGCGTCGGCGGCGGCTTCGAGGTCGGGGTCCACGCCCCGGCGGATGCGGCCCATCAGGCGGCCCTGGCGGCCGGACCGGCCGGGGCGAGGGCGAGCTGGCCCTGTTCGGCGAGGGCCAGCAGGCGGATGAGTCCCTGGGTGGCATAGGAGGCGACCGGGTTGGTCTCGCTGACGCCCATGCGGCGAGCGACGTCCTTCTCCAGCATGTTCTCGAAGAGGAACATGCGGATGGCCTGGGCCTGCCTCGGACTGAGGACGGGTTCGCGCTGGCCCTTGGCGTTGGCGCGGGTGGCCTGGGACGCCGTGTAGAGGTGGGTGATGTCGTGGATGCAGTAGTCCTGGCCGTCGAGCCCGGTAATGACGTCGGGGCCGCCTACCTCGTAGAGGGAGCGCCAGGATTGCAGGTTCCGGAACATCTCCCTGAGAACGGTGACGGAAATTGGCATGGTGGTACCTCGGCAGGGTTGCGGGTGGGCGCGCTGATGGCAGGTCGCGCGCTCTCCGAGGCCGACCGTGGCAGTCGGTCGGCATTTTTGACACTGGTAATACTAACGAGGCTTGCGAGTTCCATTAGGTATTTCACGGAGGTGTCGGACAGGGGCCCGGTCAGAAAACCGTGGCATCCTTGATCCTTTGTCCCAGTTTGGACATGTCTGCTACGAGCTGTTCCGCCGCTCGCGAGAGTGCTGCCCGGAAGACCGCGTGATACCGGTGCTCCAGCGCGGCTGCCCGGCCGCGCTGGGTCCGCTCCTCGACGGTGACCCTCCCGGACGGGGCGATGAACCCGGTGGCCATGGCCTCCTCCCAGCGGACCTTGGCCAGCATCGCCTCCGCCCAAGCCACGGTCGACCGCTGCCCCCACTCGACTCCCATGGCCGCGATGCGCATCAGGAAGTCCTCGCGCTCGCGGTCGGTGAGTCGGCTGTAGTCCTCGATGTAGGCGCCGGAGGGGGTCTTCTTCCAGTGGGGCCAACCGTAGACGTCGACCCGGACAGCACCGGTCTCTGGGTCGTGTTCGGGCTCGCGTACCAGCGCCCACAGCTCGTTCATGAGGAGGAAGGCGTCGGGGAAGAGCCTGCGGATCGCTCCCTCGGCCACGGCGAGGACCCCTTGGACGAGGGGCGCGTCCTCCGGTGTCCAGTCCGTACGCATCCGGGACAGGCCGAACTTCAGGTCGCGCGTGCGGTCGGGGTCGGTCTCGACTGTGAGGGGTGCGTCGGGCTCGACGGAGATCTCGGCGACGACCCGGGCGGCCTGGTCGGCGGCCTGGCGGGGGTCAAGGGCTTCGGTGGTCACTCGGCCGTCTCCCTCTGCTTCAAATCGAACAGGTGAACGAGTCCGAGCATGATGGCATCCCGAACGTGTTCGTTCCAGGAGGACGACGGGGGCGGCTCGGGGAAGTACCGGCCGACAGCCTCTTTGACCTGCCGCTTCGTGATGGTTGTGCCCTTCGGCACAGGCCCCACCAGCACGCGCTTGGCGTGCCGGTTGGAGACCAGGACCGCCCGGCCGTCGGTCTCTTCGTAGACCACCAGCCCTGCGAGGAGCGCTGAATCGGTGCGGTGTCCGGTGACGGAGGGGCGCTCGAACACGTAGTGCGGTTCGCTCCCGAGGTGGGGCTGCGTCCTGGCAAGGACCTGTCGAACTCCCCGACGGATCTGGGCCGCCTTGGCGTAGCTGCCCTCATGGGAGGTGAGCGCGGTCTCGGCCGGGCGTACGGTTTCGGTGTAGGCGATCCGGAGTCCGGCGCCGGGGAGGTGCGTGATCACCGCCGTGCCGGTGTTGCTGGTCGTCTGGTCGAACGCCAGCACGCAGCCGTAGGCGAAGTCCCGTGGGATGGGGGCCTGCCAGGTGGGCTGGCGCCTGCGTGCCTGCTCCTCGATCTCGTGGACGGTGTCGAAGACGAGCTGGCCGCGCTGGGCCGGGATGAGCGGGCGGCCGGACCCAGAAGTGTTCCGCGCGGAACGGTTTTGGTCTGGCGGGGTCACGGGGTTCCCCTCTTGATCGGGCAGGCGGTGGCAGGGCAGCGGCGGGCGCGGGCGCCGCCGGGGCAGCAGGCGACTGGCGGGACCTGTCCGGCGTCGACGTAGTTGCGTACGGCGCGGTACTTCGCTTCGAGGGCGACGATGTACTCCTCGTCGCGGGGGATGGTGAACTCCTTCATCGGCCAGCCCTGGGACAGCCCGAGGAAGAGCACCAGAGCCTGGCGCTTGCCGGAGAGTGCCATGTACTCCTGCTGCTGGCCGTAGTAGCCGGGCCACCTGGCCTTGAACGCGGCCAGGTCGTGGTCCTGGATGCCCTTGATCACCATCGGGCTGCAGGTCTTGAGGTCGTAGATCCCCTCGCCCCAGGTGGGCAGCGTCAGCAGGCCGTCGAGGTGGCCCCGGCGGCGCAGCACGGGGTCGATGACTCCCCACTCCCCGCACTGCCCGGCGTCGCGCCCGTGAGGTCGGCCGCAGGCGACGCACGTGCCCTTCGGCGGGCTCAGGACGCCGATCTCGGTGAGGGCGGCGGCCATCAGGTCGTGGGTGGCGGTGCCCATCATCACGGCCATCCGGCTGCCGTACTCGAACGGCTCGCGTATCCACCGGTCCGGCTCGGCGAGGTAGTAGTACAGCTGCCGCTCGTCCATCGTCGGGTGGGTGGAGGGGTGGAACCAGCCGTCCGGGGGGCGGTCGGCCTGGTAGTTGCGGAAGGTGACCTCGAAGACCTCGGGGAACCGGCAGTCGCGGATGGCGGCTTCGACCAGGGGGACGAGGTGGAGGCGGGTCAGCAGGTCGACGGTACGCCGAAACGCCGGGGTGAACGGCTTGGTCACCATCCCTTCTGCGCCTCCTCCAGGAGCGTGTTCGCCTCGGCGATGACGACGTCCAGCCATTCGGTGTCGGCGGTGTCGGGGTGGACGAGGCGCTTCAGGATGGGCTGGGCTGCCTCCCAGAGACGGGCGGCGCCCAGCAGGTCGGCGAAGTCGTCGAGCAGGCTTACGGCCAGGTCGGCGTGGACGTCCGCGAGTGTGCGGTCGGTGTAGAAGCGCAGGGCCAGCATCGGCCGCTCTCCCCCGGCCTGCTCGACCGCCTTGTGCCACATGGCCAGCGAGACGGACAGCGACTTGGCCAGGGTGCTCTTCGCGTCGGCGGCGAAGGCGTACTCGGTGTCGAGGCGGTTGTGCCGGGCGTCGATGGGGTCGCGCCACTGGTTGCCGCTGCCCCGGCTGCGGCGCATGCCCAGGCGGTCGGCTACGTGCTGCTCGTGCCCGTTGCCCATCTTCTGGTTGAGCATCAGGCCCCCTTCGCGAAGGTGCGCTTGCACAGGACTTCCTCGGCGGGCCAGATGAGGAGGTCGTCGCCGTCGTGCACCGGGGTTCTGTGGCACGAGCAGGTCAGAGCCGGATCACCGTCGGCTCGGACGTAGGTGACGTGGTACGGAGGGTGCTCCGGCAGAACCGGGCGCGGCCTGGAGGTGAGCTGGCGCTGTCTCAGCTTCAGTACAGCCAGGACGACGAGGGTGGCGACGAAGCAGAAGACCACGCCGTCGAGAGCCGTGCGGATCATGCCGCGTACTCCTCGTCGTCGTACGTGACCTCGTGCTCTGGGACGATCTCGCCGCTGACGGTGAGCAGGGCGCGCTGCCGGACCAGCTCGGTGAGTTCGGGCTTCTCCCGGAGGGCCTGCTTGACGTTGGCCCGGCCGACGATGTGCGTGCCGTCGGGGAGGCCGTACTTGCTGGCGTTGATCCGCTCGATCGCGCCGGTGGCGATGCCCAAGTTGAGTGCTTCGTCGGCCCGGTCGATGCCGATCGGCCCCCAGGTCGGGTGGTCGGCGGAGAACAGCCAGAAGTCGGCGGCGCGGCCCGGCGGCGCGAACTTGTTCCGGACGACCTTGGCGCGGAGCTGGCGGCCGATCTCCTCGTCCTTGACGGACTCGGAGACGGCGTCGGCAACCGGCACCTTGACGACTGGTTCGCCGGTCCTCTTCAGCTCGATCTTGGTCGTGGTGCAGTACTTGAGGATGTTCGGCCCGGCGCTCTTCTGGCCTCCGCGCGGGTTGCCGATGTCGGCCCTGTACTGGTTGACGAAGATGACCATGGCGTTCTTGGCCCGGCACAGGCTGGCGACCTGCTTGACCATGCGGGAGATGACCTGCGAATTCTTGCCCATGGCGCTGTCCTCGGCGCTCTTCTCGAACGCCGCCTTGCTCTCCATGCCGCCGATCGAGTCCAGGCAGACGACGGAGATGTCTCCGCTGCGCAGCAGCATCTTGGCGATGTCAGCGACGTCTTCGCTGTGGTCCGGGTAGATGTGGACGAAGCGGTCCTCGTCGAGGTCAAGGCCGAGTTTCTGGGCGTAGGCGAAGTCGAAGCTCTGCTCCATGTCGATGAGGGCGACGCCGCGATCGGGGAACATCTTCTGCGCGGAGGCCATGATCAGGGTGCAGAGCGAGGTCTTGCCGACGCCTTCCGGGCCGAGGATCTCGTGGGTGCGCCGCAGGGCGAGCCCTCCGATCCGCAGGGCGTGGTCGAGGGTGATGGACCCTGTTGGCACGGCGACGGGCCGGGTCATGTCGTCGCGTCGCGTGACCTTGTCCCCGAAGGCTTTGGTCATGTCGGCGCGGAGTTTGCTGAGGCCCTTGGACGGGGGCATGCGTCTCCTCTTGGCAGGGTTCGGTGGGCCGCTCGTGGCAGGGCGGGCGGCTCAGATTTCTTGGCGGAGGATCTCGCTGGCCCGGCCGGGCGGCCAGCCGACGGCCTGCTCCAGGAGCCAGAGGCGCGGCAGCCAGTAGCCCTCGGAGTTGTAGTCGGAGGCCGAGGGCACGTCGTCCGGGTGGCCGTAGACCCGGCCTCGTTCGAGGCGCAGGATGCTTCGGTCGGTGGACTTCATGACGGTGCCGACCTGCTTCCGCGTGAGGCCCGCAGCGACGCGGGCCTGCTCGGCCTCCCGGCCCAAGCGCCTCCAGGCGTCGACGGGGTGTTCCTCGCTCACTGCTCGTCCGCCGGGGTGGCGATGGCGCGGACGGTGTCGGCGAAGGCGCCCGCGACGGTGTCGCAGGCGTGCTCCAGGGCTTCCGCCGGGACGCCGAGGCCGTGCAGCTGCTGCAGGGCGGTGATGTACAGGTCGGCGATGCTGGAGATCTGGGCCCTCAGCTCTGCTCGGTTGGCGGGGAAGGGGAGGGTGGCCAGCCTGGTGAGGTCGGCGTCGGCCTGCTCCTGGGTCAGGTGCTCCCAGAGTCCGGGGCTGGAGGTCGGGCCGCCCGTGGAGACGGGCTCGGGCTCGGTGACGACCTTCACCGGACGGTCGAGGATGCGCAGGGAGGTGCCCCGGCCCCACTGGAGTGCCCTGTCGATGTTCGGCAGGAGGGGCATCAGGTTCTGGGGGGAGGCGTACGGGTGGCGGCTGACGCGGCCCTCCAGGAGGGCGGAGACCTGGTCGCTGGTGGCGTCGATGGCGTGGGCCAGGGCCTCGCGGTTGTCGTACTGGGACGGGTAGTCGCTGGTGATCTCCCGGCCGAGGCGAGCCCAGTCGGTCTTGCTGAAGGCGTAGGGGTCGATCGCGGTGTCGAAGCTCTCGGTGGTCATGCGGGTCTCCTTCACAGGGGCTGGTAGTCGGTGAGGGTGAAGCCTCGGTCGTTCTTGCGGACCTCGGCGAAGCAGAGTTGGCCGAGCTTGAAGCGGTGAAGCTCGGTGGCCCAGGCGTCGGGGAAGACCACGGCGGTCACGTCCCGCTCCTCGGTCTCCAGCTCCAGCCAGCCCATGGCCTTCGCGGGGTGCTTGCGGATGCTGCTGATCAGTGCCGCGACGATGTACCGGCCGTTGGGGGCGTTGCTGAGCTGGCTGGCTGTCTGGGTGCAGATCGCCCGTTCGACGGGGTCGATGCGGTCGAAGGGGGTGGAGCTGACGTAGCAGCCGAGCATGTCCCGTTCGATCTCGCGGATGTCCTCGGCGGTGTACGGCTGGACGTCGTGGAGCTGGAGGGCGGGGCGGGGCGTGTACTGGCGGCACGCCTTGGTGCAGCGCTTCGGGGGCTTCTTGCGGGGGAGCTTCTTGCCGGTCCGGGGGTTGACCGGGGCGGGCTCGTTGTCCCAGTCGAACCGGCAGGGCAGGCCGTTGGGGCCGGTGACGGTCTCGTCCTTGAGGCTGCAGCGGGTGTCGGCGCCGGTCTTCCGGGCGAGCAGCAGTGCTTCCAGGCCACGGCGGTTGGGGACGAGACTGTCGAAGGCGCCGACTCGGGCGAGGAGGGCGACCACGCCTGCGTTGGCCCCGCGCCCGCGCCTGGTCTCGAAGTCGGACCAGGAGCTGTACGGCTGGTGGGCTACGAGATCGGCCACCGCACTCTCGCCGACGCCCTTGATGGAGTCGAGGCCGTACCGGACGGCGTAGGCGCTGGGGTCGATCGAGAAGCCCCGACCGGAGACGTTGACGTCCGGGGGGAGGACCGCGACGCCGAGGCGGCGGGACTCGCGGACGAACTCCGGGACGCGGTCCTTGTCGACGGTGGACATGGCCGCCTGGAGGAACTCGATCGGGTAGTGGACCTTGAGGAAGGCGGTCCAGAACGCGAGGATGCCGTAGGCGTAGGCGTGGCTCTTGTTGAAGGAGTACTTGCTGAACTCCGCCATCTGGTGCCACAGGTGCTCGGCGGCCTCGCGGGGCATGTCGGCGCGGGCGAGGAAGTCCTTCCCGGCGGCGGCGATCTTCTCGATCTTCTTCTTGCCGAGGATGGACCTGACGCCGTCGGCCTCCTCTTCGCTGTAGCCCGCGAGGAGCCGGGTGACGGCCATGACCTGCTCCTGGTAGATCATGCAGCCGTGGGTGGGCTCCAGGACCTCGCGCAGTCGCTCGTCGGGGTAGCTGGTCTGCTGCTTGCCTGCTCGCCTGCGGAGGTAGGCGTCGGTGAGTCCGGAGTTCATGGGGCCCGGCCGGACCAGGGTGATCATGTCGGCCAGCTCCGGGAGGGAGCGGGGGCGCATCTGCTCGCAGAGCCGCGTGCCGGAGTGGGTCTCGATCTGGAAGACGCCGAGCACGTGGGCGTCCGCGATCTCCTCCCACACCATTGGGTCCTCGAACTGCTCCTCCCAGGCGTCGAGGTCGAGGATGATGCCGCGCTGCTCCCGGATCGCGTCGAGGCAGACCTGGACGGTGTCGAGGGTGCGGAGGGTGAGCACGTCGAACTTAACCAGCCCGAGGTTCTCGACGTCAGCCATCGACCACTGGGTGACCATCTGCTCTTCGCCGTCGACGGAGCGCAGGGGCAGCCAGCCGGTGAGCGGGCGGTCGGTGGAGATGACGACTCCTGCTGCGTGGCGGCCGTAGCTCTTGAGGCGGCCGACCAGGCGCTCGGCCATGGCGAAGAGGTCGGGGTAGCGCTGGGCGTAGGGGGCGAGCTGGTCCCCGTGCTGGGTCCACAGTTCGTCCCATGACATGCCGAGCCCGGCGGTCCCGGCCTCGGCTTCGTCGATCAGGGCGCAGACCTTGCGGAGGTCCACGTGGGCGCCGTCGGGGAGGCGGGAGGCGAAGACGCGGCCGAGGTCGTTGATGACCGCCTTGTTCTTCAGCCGCAGCTCGGTGCCGATGCTGACGACGTGGTCCTGGCCGTAGCGCGAGCGCAGGTAGGCGAGGATGTCGGCCTTGCGGGAGGCGGGGAAGTCGACGTCGAAGTCCGGCAGGCCGCTTCGGCCGCGCGTCAGGAAGCGCTCGAAGAGGAGTGAGTGCCGGATGGGGTCGAGCGAGGTGATGCGGGTGAGGTAGGCGACGAGGCTTCCTCCGCCGGAGCCTCGTCCGGGCCCGACCAGGATGCCGTTGTCCTTCGCCCAGGAGCAGTAGTCCGCGACCATCAGGTAGTAGCCGCAGAATCCTCGCTCGACCAGGAGGTCCATCTCCCGTTCGAAGCGGGAACGGTAGGTCTGCTGGTCGGCGGTGGCGGGGATGCGTCGCTGCCAGTTGGCCTCGCAGGTCTCGCGCAGGCGGCGGGCGTCGTCGTCGTGTGTGCCGTCCCTGGTGAACACGGGGGTGGTGGTGGTGCCTTCGATGCGCGCTGTGCAGCGGGCGGCGAGGACGGCAGTGTTGGTGACGGCCTCGTCGACGACGTCGGGTGCGAGGTAGGCGAGGGCGGCGCGGACTTCGGCCTCGGTCTGGAGGTAGAGGTCGAGGTCTTCGCTGAAGAGGTCCGTCTCGTCCTGGATGTCCTTGTTGGTCTGGACGGCAATCCAGGTGCTGTGGGCGTCGGCGTCGGCGCAGGTCGGGAAGTGCGAGTCGACGGTGGCCAGCAGCGGCAGGCCGTGTTCGCGGGCGAGGTCGATGAGCTGGTTGTTCAGGGCCTGCTGCTTGGGCAGCGTGTTGGTCTGGATCTCCACGTACAGGCGGCCGGGGAAGATCGCCATGAGGTGGGCCAGGCGCTGGCGGGCGGTCTCGGTGTCGCCGTCGGCGAGCGCGACTGCGATGGGGCCGCGCAGGCAGCCGGTGGAGGCGATCACGCCGTCGGCGTGGCGCTGCAGGGTGCTCCAGTCCATGCGGGGCCTGCCGTAGTGGCCGTCCCGGTAGGACTCGGTGGAGGCTGCCCAGAGATTGCTCAGGCCGGTGTTGTTCTCGGCGTAGAGGCACAGGTGCCAGTAGTTGTTCCGGATGTGCTTCTGGGCTTCGGCGTCGCCTGGTGCTGGGCGGGCAAGCCGGTCGTCGACCAGGTTAGCTTCGATACCGAATACCGGGTGGAGGCCCGCTGCGTCGCAGGCTCGCTGGAGTTCGGGGTGGCCTGCGCAGGTGCCGTGGTCGGTGAGGCCGAGCGCGGTCTGACGGTCTGCGGCGACCTGGTGGACGGCCTCTCCCAGAGTGGACAGACCATCCAGGGCGCTGTACTCGGCATGGGTGTGGAGGTGGACAAAGTTGCTCCGTTGCGCATGTGCTGAGTTGCTTATCTCTGGTTTTGCTCGCTCTGCCTCTCCGATGGTCGGCAGTCCGTGCGGATGCCGGGTGAGGGCTTCGGGAGCCACGCTGTAGGTGCCGCTGGCGGTCTCTGTGCGCAGGTCGGCGAAGGTGTCGGCGGTGACGGCCTCGGCGGAGCCGTCGGAGGCCACACAGGCGATGCCTTCGGCTCCGGCCGCGAGCGCGCGGGCCCAGAGGCTGGCCGGGATGTTGTTCCACGTGTCGGTCGGAACGAGAAGCCAGCGGCTGGCGTCGTCGTCGTGCTCGACCAGGGCTGTGGTGGTGGACGGGTGGGTCTCGATGACGCGGTACATCGGCAGGATTCCCCGGCTGCAGGTGGCAGGTGGCAGGTGGCCGGGCCCGGCCGCGACTCGTGGCAGGCGAGTGCGGCCGGGCTGCTGGGGCCGAGCGTCAGTAGGGCGGCTCGTCGATCTCGGAGGCCGGGTGCTGCGGGGCCGACGACGGCGAGCCCATGCCTCGGATCTTGGCCCGCAGGTCTCCGCTCATCCGGGGCTTGGCCGGTGAGGCCCCGAGATCGGTGAGCGCGTTGCCGCCCTGGCCCGTGGCCACGACGTTGCCGTCCTTGTCCAGCTCGAACCGGGGGTCGAAGAACCGCGCGTAGTAGGCGTCGGACGCCTTCTCACCGATGATGGCGGCGAGGTTGAAGCTCCTCGTGTCCAGGGTCTGCAGGTACCGGTCCCAGGCCGGGGTGCCCGGCTTGAGGTCGGGCACCGGGTCGAGGCTGCTCACCTGGTAGGCGGTGTCCTTGCCGGTACCTTCCCGGGAGACCTTGTAGTCGCGGTCGCAGACGGTCTTGTGCAGGCCGTACATCTGCCGGAAGTGCGCGAAGAAGGTCTTCATCGGCTGGTTGATCACGATGATCTTCGGGAAGCGGTGGACGGCTCCGGTCGGCTGGCCGTCCTCGCCCGTCTCCTCGACCTGGACGGTCTTGTCCCGGATGCCGACGATGACGCCGAGCTTGGACGGGCCGCCGAGGGCCTCGCTGCCGTCGCCCTTGACCAGCTCGCGCTCGACCGCGAAGGCCCAGGCGCGGATCTGCGGTGTGGCGAGGTGGCCGAAGTTATTGCGCAGCTTGTTGTCGCAGATGTAGCAGCCGTCGAAGTGGCTGGCGAGCGCCTCGTCCTTGCGGCAGACGGCGGTCATCGACCGGGGCCAGTTGTCGACGCCTTCGGGGGCAGCCTTGGTCGGCACGAAGGAATGCTGGTCGACCCAGATCAGCTCGGGGTCGTCGGTCAGCATGCGAAGGATGATGCTCTCGCCGTCTTCGATCCCGAAGTACTCGGGCCCGTTGCTCCGCCGGGACTGAGCGGCCTTTCGGGCCTCGTCCTCGGCGGCGCTGGCGGCGTGTCCGCCGGTGCGGAAGCTGAAGGAAGGCGTGTTGGCAGTCACGCATTTCTCCTGAATTCTTGGCAGGGTTTTTAGGGGGGGTACATCAGGTGAAAATTCAGAGAGCAGCAGCGGTGGCAGTCGCGGCAGCAATCAGGAGTGGCGAGGGGTTCAGGTTTTCGTGCAGCAGGAAAATATGGACCCCGTCCACCTGGTGGATCTGGTATGCGTCGCTGTTGGCGCGATGGAATCCGACCGCCAGGCGGCGGATGGGTTCGCATCCAGCGAGTGCCGTGGCGAGATCCTGCTGCCAGAGGGCCAGCCTGTCGATGTCATCGCAGGTGGTGGCCTTGAGGTAGTAGGAGTAGCTCCACGGCGGGGTGGTTATTGGTCCTTGCCCATCAAAGCGTTGGGGTTCTGCGGTGTCAAGGCGCGAATCGCCTTCTGAATCTAGGTTGGCAGCGAATGAGATACCCAGAGATGAAAGCATGTCGAGAGCTGTCGTGAAATTGCCTGCGGCGCTGTGCTGGGCGGCGATCGGCGCAGCGTGTCGCAGGAGGACTTCCAGGCTCCAGCGATCAGGGAAGAAGCCCTGCCAGGTGGCGTCGTAGGCGGCGCGGGTCCGGGGGTTCCACAGCTGCTTGAAGATGTAGGTGAGGCGGGGGCTTCCGGTGCCCCGGGCCTGGTAGGCGGCGAACAGCTCGGCGCGGGTGGCATGGGTGGGGACACCCAGCTCGGCGTAGTAGCCGTTGACGTCGGCGACGGGTGGCGCCTCGTACCGGGCCAGTTCGGTGGAGAGGCTGAGGGCTGCCCTGGCCGGGTCGCCGACCAGGATCAGCTCCTCCCCCGCCATATGCCCTACTCCTCGGTCGGTTCCTCTTCCAGCAGCACACGGCGCTGCTCGTCGGTGAGCCCGGCGCTCTTAGCGAGCGGTGGGTCCGGCTGGGAGTCGTCGCGGCTGATCACGCTACCGGCACCGGTCTTTCTGAGCATCCTCGGCCTCCTGCTGTCGTCGGTCACCCCTTCGTGGTGTCAGGCGGGGGGATGGCAGGGCTGGCCGGGGTGGGCGTGGCGGTGGCAGCGGTGGCAGAACAGCTGGGCGGGGCGTTGCCAGACGGGCCAGGGGACGGCGGCTTGGTGGATCAGGGCCTCCGCGCTGGGGGTGTCCAGGTCTGCAGGGTCGGCTGCGTACGGGCTGTCGACCACGAGGACGTTGTGGCGGCGTGAGGTCTTCTCGGCGATGCCTTCGAGGTAGTGACCGCGCTCGGTGAAGCGGGACTCGGTGGCGTTCCACCCGGCGGTGTCGTTGTCGAGCCACCAGATCAGGGTCTCCGCCCAGGGCGGGACGAGGTCCAGCTGCCGGTCGGTGATCTCAGCACCGAAGGTGGCCCGCATCGGGATGGCCAGGCCGTGGCGCAGGACGCTCATCGGGGATTCGACCATGACGAGGCAGCGCCCGGTGACCTCGGGGAAGGGGTTGTAGAGGGTGGAGTCCTTGGGGAAGCCGGGTGTGTTGAGGTACTTGGGGGTGCCGTCGCGCTCCAGCCGTCGGGACTGCCAGCCGACGAGATTGCCGTTCCAGCGGTGCGGGATGACGGCCCGGCGGCCCATGTAGTTGCCCTCTCGGTCCCGGCCGGGCGGGGAGCTGCAGATTCCGGCGCGGGAGGCGTTGGCCTGCGGGATCTGGCGCTCGCCGAGGATGTAGTCGGGGATGCCCTGCCAGGGGGTGAGGACCTGGTCTGCGTAGCGGGGCAGTGGCTCTGGGCGGGTGGGGGTGTAGATGCTGTCGAAGAGGTTGAGCAGGTCGGGCAGCTCCATGGCCCGGTTGAGTCCTGCCTGCCCGGTGAGCCAGGCGCGGGCCTGCTCGACGGTGGTGTCCTGGACGGTCGCGATGAGCCACAGGGCGGTGCCGCCGCTGCCGGAGAAGCAGTTGTAGAGCCACCGGTCCCAGTTCAGGGAGGCGGTGGGGTTGCGGGCCTGGTCAGTGTGGTGGGGACAGACCAGGCAGCCGTGGATCAGTTCCGTGCCGCGCCGCTGGATGTTGGTAGCGCCCAGCTCGGCGAGCAGGTCGAGGGCGAGGCGTTCCTTGTGGGCGTCCGGCAGGGCGACCAGGTCGTGGAGGTCACTGCTGCTCATAGTCGGCCGTTCGCTCGCACCAGGTGTATCCGCAGCGCAGGCAGGCTCGGCACAGGTGCTCGGTGAGCATGTCGGAGATCTGGGTCGGGTCGTCGGCCAGTTGCAGGGCGTGCTGGTACTCGGTGTCGCACTCCCCGACCACGACGGCGGGGTGGTAATGGGTTATGGTCTCGCCGCTGCAGCATTTGATGCAGGTGGAGGAGTTGTCTTCGGTACGCCGGAACGGCTTGATCCAGTCCATTACGCCGCGTTCGTTCTCTTCTCGTCTCGGCGCTGCTGGCTGTGCAATCTCTCGGCTTCCTTGCATTCCTCGCACTCTTCTTTCCGCTTTCGGTGCCAGCGGTATTTTGCGGGAGTCCCGCAATCCGGCGGCTCCTTTTTATTGAGCGATCTCGCTCTGGGTTTGCGGTTCTTTTCTCGTTCTTCTTTGTCGCGTTCGGCTTCGGGGCCGCACAGTTCGCAGAGGTCTTCTTTGAAGTAGCGGTGGCGTCGGACGGCGGCCATGGTGCCGTGTTCGGGCGGGTTGCGGCGCTTGCGACGGCGCTTCGGCTGGGTGGTCGGCGCTTGAGCCGCCTCGACGTCGTCGGTGCTGTCCGCGAGTTCGAGGTGGGCCAGCGCGGAGGTGTACTGGGGCGGAAATCCGGCAGCACGGCGGTCGTCCTCGGTCTCGCCGCCCCAGATCCCCCACTCCCCCAGGTTCCGGGCTCGGTTGCGGCAGGGGTCGAGCACCGCACAGCTGGAGCACAGCGCCTTGGCCTGGGCGATGTCGCGGCCGGTGTAGGAGAAGAAGATCTTGGCACGGCCGACGCAGGGAGGCAGTGGGGGTGCCCCGGTGGTCACAGGCTCACCTCCTGGCGGGCTTCCTGGATGCCGTACCAGGGTTCCCAGGCGCAGTCCCACGCCTTGGTGTCCATGCGCCGGGCCGCGAGGATCTGTACGGTGGCCTGGCCGATCCGGGTCTGGGTCTCGGAACGGAGCAGACCGAACACCCAGCTCGCGGAGCGTTCGACCTCGGCGCCTTCCGCCAGGTCGTACGGCTCGGCAATGCCGGTCTTCTGCATCCGCTTGACGCCCTCGCGGGAGAACTGGTGCGCGAGCAGGAGCGGCATGGGGCGGCGGCCGGTGGAGACCAGCGTGGCGAAGCCCATCATCAGGTCGCGGACCTGCTCCCAACGGGCCTTGCGGCCGGGCTGGGGGTGCTCGACGTGGGTGAGCTGGTCGACGATCAGCGACTTGGCGCCGAGGGCCTGGGCGTGCCGGACGAGGGCGGCCGGGGTGCGGCGGCCGGGCTCGGGGGAGATGACGTGCAGGCCGTCGCGCAGTTCGTCTCCCCGGGCAGCCAGGAAGTCCGCCAGGCGCTGGATCTCAGCTTCGGTACAGGTGCCCATCTGGTACTTGCGGTAGTCGATGGCGCAGATCTGGCAGGCGATGCGGTCCAGGGTCATCTGGACGCCGTTCTCCAGGGTGTAGAGGACGGTCTCTCGGCCGCGCAGCCACTCGCTGATGGCGGCCCACGTCATCGTCCAGCTCTTGCCGCCCTTGGGTGGGGCGGCCCAGACGGCGATCTCGCCGTCGTGGATGCCCCGGGTGTGCTGGTCGATGGCGTCGATGCCCAGGCACAGGCCGCTGAGGACGGCGCCCGTGGTGAGGCGGTGCTGGTAGCGGGCCAGGGAGTCGTTCAGGCCCTGGGTGGCCTCGATCTCGTTGGTGCGGTCGCGGACGGTCAGGGCCAGCTCGAACCAGCGCTCGGCCGCGAGGGCGACGACGTCAGTCCGCTCCCCCACGGTGGCCTTGGCGAGGTCGATGGCGACGTCGCGCTGGAGCCGCTGGCTGGTGGCCAGGACGTACTGGCTGTTGAGGGTGTCGATGGCCCAGGTGACGTCGTCGATCTGTAGGTCGTCGTCGGGCAGCGTGATGTCGCACTGCTCCAGGCGGTCGCCCCACTCCTCGGTGATCATCTCGCGGGAGGGGGCCTTGGCCCGGCCGCTGCGGTGGAAGTACTCGACGGCCCACTCGACCACCTCGCGCATCCCCTCGGTGGGGATGACGTCCAGGTCGAGGCCGACCACCGTGAGGCGGTCGAGGGCTTCGACATCGAGCAGTGAGCCGTAGAGGACGTTCTCGGCGTGCGTGGTCACCGGCTACACCACCGTGATGGGGCGGGTGAGGCCGAGGTCGGCTTCCTGGCGGGAGATCTCGCGGCGGCGGGGGCGGAAGTCGGCGCCGGAGACCTCGATGAAGTCGGACTGCTCGGAGAGCAGGCTCATCACATAGCCGCCGTAGCCGTCCTGGATCTGGTGCGGGGTGAGGTTGGTGGTGAGGATGACCGGCTGGCTGTTGGCCGCCCTGGAGCGGATGACCTGGTCGACCATGGATTCGACCATCTCCAGGCGGCCCTTGTGCTCCTTCCCGAGGTCGTCGATGGCGAGGACCTCGGAGGCGTGGACGCGGCGGTTCCACTCGGCCCGTTCGGTCTCGTCGCGCCAGCCGCCGGTGAACAGGTCGATGATCGAGTTGAACTGGGCGGTGAAGACGTCTCGCGCCTGGGCCATGAGGGCCTTGGCCAGCAGGGTGAGCAGCAGGGTCTTGCCGGTTCCGGCGTCAGGGGACCAGAGGATGAGGTTGCGGCCCTGAGCGATGTTGCGGGCGCCGTTGACGGCGTACTGCATGATCTGGTCGCGGACGTGTTCGGGGACGGCGGTGGCGTCTTCCCAGTCGAGGCGCTGGTAGGCCAGCCCGATTCCGGCGTTGAGCATCCACAGGTGCATCAGCCACTGATCGGTGCAGCTGCAGTTCCAGGTGGCCACCTCGGGTGGGGCTGTCTGGTAGTCCCACCAGCGGTAGGTGTTGCCGTTCTGCTTGAGGCAGGTGACGCAGCTGGTCGTGGGGTCGAGCCACAGCCGGGGGCGGGCGGCGCGCAGCCGGGCGAAGTCGTGGTTGCTCAGGGGCTTGCAGGCCCTGGGAGCGGGGGCCGGGGTGAGGGGGTTCGTCATCGGGCGAGTCGCTCGGCGATGACGGCGGCGAAGTACGGGTCGCTGTTCTTGCAGAACCGCAGGGGGGTGACTGGGGCGTCGCGCCACTGGCCGTCGCAGTGCTCGTAGGCGAAGCGGGCGATGGCGGCGGCGTCGGTGCCCCACCGAGTGGAGAAGCCTTTGAAGATCCCGGCGATGCGCTCGGCCGGGATGGTGGCGTAGGGGATGCGACGCTCCGTGAGCTGCCGCAGGACGTAGTCCCGCAGCTCCTGCCACGTCCAGTCGGTGTCGGCCGTCAGGAGGTCGGCGGAGCGGACCGTACTGGCTGTCGTGGCGATCGGAGGCGCAGCGGGCCGCGAAGGGCCGGAGGAGACGTGGAGGGGTTCGGACAGGTCGAGGAGCATGGCAGGGTTCTCCAACCGTGGCAAAGGGCTGGTGGCACGCTCAGGTGGCAGTCTGGGCGCGCTGGGGTGCTCGTGGTGGCAGCACGAGCGTGGCGTTCTCGACGCTATCCGGGGGACTTGGCGGTGGCAAGCGACTGACAGGCTTGAAGATCGAAAAAGGCGGTGGTGGGGCTCGTTCGAGTCCCACCACCGCCGGTGCGCAGCCGGGGGTTCAGCTCTTCGGGCTGTGCATGCAGGCCACGTGGAGCGAGACGCCGCCGCCCTGGACGACGAAGTACCGTCCTCCGGGCACGCTCAGGCAGGTACACCGGCCGGAGTTGTCGATGGTCTCGGTGGTGGTGCCGAGCGGCATCCAGTCCTGCTCGAAGATCGTGAGGGTTCCGTCGGTGTAGAGGATGCCGTCTTCCTCGGCCTGGACGACCAGGGGCGCGACGGACCAGCCCTGCAGGACGAGCAGGTGGGTGAGGGCCTGGTGGAGGAACTCACGGCCCCGGGTCCGGATGACGGTGCGGTCCAGGCCGCCACCGGCGTCCGGGAACGGCTTGCGGGTGCCGCCGCCCACGAAGGCGTTGAGCAGCACGTTCAGCTGACGGGGGGAGAGCGTGCCGAGGGCTTCGATCAGGCGCTGGTCGGCGATCTGCTGCCAGACCTTCCGGCCGCCCTGGGGTAGGTCGGGTCCGGTGGCCTGCTGGAGTGCGGCACCGGTCATGATCAGCATGTCGTCGGTGACGGCGGGGGCCTCCGGCTGTGCGCGGCGTCGGGGTGCGGTGAGCAGCCGGGTGTCGGCGGTCGCGCTGCTTGCTGTGAAGTCGGTCAGGTCGTGCTGGACGGCCTCGTGGCCGTGGTGGAGCGTGAGCAGGTCGTGGTTCCTGCCGTGCCAGGCGGTGGCGGGGCCGCTGACGGGCGCGGAGATGACGCCGTCCACGCGGCGCCAGGTGGCGTGGCCGTCGTCGTCGGTGGAGAGGATTTCGGTGCCGACGAGGAACGGGGCAACCTCGGCGTTCACCAGGCCGGTGCGGGCGATGTAGTACGGCTGGGGGTCGCGGATGATCACGGGCTCGGTTCGGGAGGTCACGGTGTCTCTCAGGAGTGGTGGGAGGGGCGGGCCGGACGGGGGTTCACGCCGTAGGTCCTCGCGATGCTGATGCAGACGTTGACGGCGTTGACGAGTGCGACCCCGTCGATCACCTGGTTGTAGGCCAGGACGTGCGCGAGCCGCTCGACGTCCGGGATGGTAAGGCGGAGTTCACCAGGTTCGGTGCTGCGGCGCGCTGCACTGAAGCTGCGGCCCTTGCGGAACTTGTACGGGAACGCTTCCTGGCCCGGGTAGACGTCCTTGCCGTATCGGCGGTGGCCTCGGTGCCACTCTGGGGCGTCGGCCTTGCCGAAGAAGATCGTGCCGACCTCGCGCGGGTTGAAGTGCGGGAACCGGAGGGGCGGGTAGCCGTCCGGGACCTCGGTCCGGGTGTCGAGCGGGAACTGGTCGTCCTGGAAGAGGCTCCCGCTGCTCGGCACGGGTGTGGGGCCGTCGAGGTCGGCCGAGGCCACCACCAGGGGGTCCTGGGGGGTGTCGCTCATCATGTCGCTCTTCCTTCCGGAGGTGGTCGCCGGGCCACGCGGTTGATCGGTGGCCCGGCGGGTCGTTCTAGGCAGCGGGCGTGGCGGATCGCAGGTGGATGCTCAGGCGCCCCGGAACCAGGGTGGTGATCTTGGGGATCAGGGCGGCGGCACGGCTGCGGGTGCGGCGGCCGAGCAGGAACCTCCGGAAACGGTCCTCGTCGAGCACCCGGCTGGGCGCGGTGACGGCCAGGTAGTCGGCGCGGCTGATCGTTCCGTCTGCCAGCCCCTGCTCCAGGAGGGCCTGGCTGGGGGTGTTGGTGTCGGCGGTGGCCTCGCGGGTCCACATCATGCCGGTGCCGTCGATCAGCTGCTCCTCCCGGTCGCCGGGCTGGGCGGTGCGGTAGTGGCCCTTGCCGTCGCGGGGGGTGAGGTCGGTCGCCGTGCCCGTGTTCTCGGACACGACGTCGAAGTGGGTGGAGACGATCTCGCTGATCTCCTTCCTGCGCCGCTCAACGGCGGTCTGGACCGCGTCGAGGGTGCGCTTCTCCTCCAGCAGGCGCTTCAGCTCGGTCGCGCGCAAGGCACGGCGGGTGGCGGGCGCGACGCACTTGAAGACGGCGGGGACCTGGCCGAGAGCCTGCGCGAGGTCGTCGGGGACCTTGGTGACAGCGGGCATCTTGGAGACGGTGGGCTTGGCCGGGGCGGCGGGTGTGGTGGTGACGAGCTTCGTGAGCATCTCAGCGAGCGACGTGGTGCCGTCGGTGGCGTAGACGGCGACGTCAGCGGTGAAGGTGGGCACGAGTGCGGTGGTCATGGCAGGGTTTCTCCCTTTGGCAGGTAAGGGGGCCGTACTGGCAATAATCAAGCTACCCTGATATCTAGGTGACGTCAATATGAGAAAAGGCCGGTAGGAGAATTCCCCTACCGGCCTTCACAGGCTTGAAGATTCATTCAGGAGGCAGCGCCGAGGGCCTCGCGCCAGGCAGCGTAGTAGGTCTTGACGTCGTCGAGGGACGTGGTGACCGGCGCCGGGGGGAGCCCTCGGACGATGTTCTTGCCCCAGTGGGTGGTGGACAGGCGGGGGTCGAGGATGGCGACGATGCCGTAGTCCGTGACGGTGCGCAGGAGTCGGCCGAAGCCCTGTCCCAGGGTGAGCATCATCAGGGGCAGCGCCAGCTCGGCGAAGTCGTTGCCGCCGCGCTCCTTGATCTTCTTGGAGCGGGCCGCGATCACCGGGTCGCTGGGGACAGCGAAGGGGAGCTTCATCATGACGACGAGGCGGTTCGTGTCGCCCGGGAAGTCAACGCCGACGAAAAACGACTTCATGCCGAACAGGACGCTGTCCTTCTGCTCCTTGAACTTCTGGGCGATCTCCTTGTTGGTGTGGTCCTTGCCCTGCATGTACACGGGGAACCCGGCGGCCCCGATGCGCTCGGCCAGCAGGTTGTAGGCCGCGATCATGTCGGTCTTCGAGGTGAAGAGCAGCATGGCTCCGCCTCGGGCGGCATCGCGGACGAGCATGGCGATGGTCTCGATGGCCCAGGTCTGCCAGGCGGCGCGGGCGTCCTTGTCCTTGGCGGAGGGGATGGGCATCGGCTCGCCCGCCTCGGTCTTGGCGCCGGGGACGTACATGAGCATCTGCCGCTCGTAGTCGAAGGGCGTGCCGACGTCGAGCGTGGTGGCCTTCTCCAGGCCGAGCGTCTTGGCCGCGTAGCTGAAGCCGGAGTTGCCGGTGCTGAGGGTGGCCGAGAGGATGACGGCCGAGGTCTCGTTCCACAGCTCCTCGCGGAGGATGGGGCCGACTTCGATGGGGCACGCGGTGAGGGCCCAGCGGGTGACCTGCTCCCCGGTCTTCTTGCTGCGGGCGGTGTAGGTCTCGGGCCAGGCGACCATGTCGATCTCAGGGGCCTCCAGGACCCGGGCGATGTTGGTGAGGTAGCTCTCGCCGAGGGTCAGCAGGCGCTTCTGCTTCGTGCCCTGGGCGCCCTTCTCACCCTTGGTGATCTTGGCGGCCTTGATCTTGTGCCAGGCGCGGGTGATGGCCTGGGTGAGGGCCTCGAAGACGGGGTAGTGCTCCTCGACGAAGTCGACGTCGAGGGTGGCTCCTTCGATCTCCATGAGCTTGACGACGATCTCGCGGATCTCGACGAGCTTGGCCTGGATCGTCTCGACGAGCTTCTCGGTGTCGCGGATGGCTTCGAGGTCACGTTCGGCGTTCTCGTCGTCGGTAGCGCTCTGGAGGGTCACGAAGTTCAGGGCCTGGTCGGCCCAGGCGAGGATGCCGCCCTCCTTGACCTCGAAGCCGAGGGTGCTCTGGGCGGTCTCGGGCAGTTCGTGGCCCTCGTCGAAGATCATGAGGTCGCGGTCGCCGAGGATGACGGACTCGCCGATGCCGTTCTCGTTGCTCTCGGCGATGGACATCTTCACCTTGACGTCGAGCATCGCCATCTTGTGGTTGGTGACCACGATGTTGGCCTCGGCGGCCTCGTCCTTGGCCTTGTAGCCGAAGCAGGTCTGGCCGAACGCGCAGCCGGAGCGGCCGGGGCACTCGTTCGCGCCGACGGCGACGTGCCTCCACTCCTCGGGGGCCACCGGGGTGGTGAGGGTGTCGCGGTCGCCGGTGGAGGTGGAGCCGTCGGCCATCGTCTCCTCGATGAGGTCGGCCAGGTTGGCGACCTGCTCGGAGGTGGCCTCCTGCAGCTTGTCCTTGCAGACGTACTGCCCGAGGCCCTTCAGCGGCGCGTAGGTGAAATCGACCGGGAGGTGCTCCTTCAGGAACGGGAGGTCCTTCTCCAGGTACTGGGTCATCAGCGCGAGGGTGGAGGTGGCGATGACGACCCGGCCTCCGGCGATCCGGCCGTTGCGGCTGACGCCGAGGATGGCCGGGATCAGCGCGCCGAGACTCTTGCCGGTGCCGGTACCGGCTTCCGCGAGGAGGTGCTGGGGGGCCGGGTCCGTCTCGCAGGCGGTGATGACGGCTTCGATCGCGGCGGCGAGCTTCTGCTGGGCCGGGCGGGCGGTGTAGCCGGGGAGGCGGGAGGCCAGGACGTTCTCGGCGTCGGCGAAGGTGCGGAGCTGGGGTTCGGGGGTGGCGGTCGTCATGGTGGCAGGTTCCCCTCGGCAGCGGGTGTTGGTGGCAGGAATTGCAATTTAGCAACCGTGATATCTAGGTGTCAATATGATTCCTGGAACTGGTGCTCGGGCGTGGCCGGGTTCGCTCGAACGCTCGTTCTTGCGTCGTCGCAGGTGAGGGGTTGTGGACACGCCGGGGCGCCAAGAGGGGGGTATGCGTGCATCCACAGGCTGTGGACGAGTAGGGTTAGCCCCGCAGCGCGCGGGTGCCTTGTCGCTAGAGGCCCCTGCGCTGAAGGCCGAGTGCGTGCCCTGGGTTGGCCCCCGGGAAACGCAAGAGGCCCCCGGGAGACGGATTGGCTGTCCGACGCATCCGGGGGCTCCGACAACCACCCGCCGCTAGTGGGTGTCGCGTTGTCGGTGGCCGCGCAACCTTTCGTCCTCAAAACCCTGAGGAGGTCGCTGGCATGCACCAGCGTACCCTGCGGCGGGCCGCCGCGAGTACCCCACGCCGATTCGACACGCCACGCGCTCTGGGGCTCACGGCGTCGCTCTCCCCATCAGCCGCTCTGATGAGGTTGAATGCTGTCCAGGTTCGGATCGCCCGCCAAGCACCGCAACCGTCTGCTTCACCTGCCACACCTGCCACCACCACCACCGTGGGCGTCGCCACCGCGCACGGGCTTCGACAGGACGTTCGTACGATGCTGCCTTCAGAAAACAGTGACGGGCGGCCTCTCACCTGCCACGGAGAGAGCCGCCCGTTCACAGCCAGCTCCAAGGAGCGGCGAGGTGGTAAGGGGATGACCCCTTGCCCGGTCAGGTCCGAAACTGCCGATCCGGACCTGCTGCGGCGCGCGGTTTGTTCAACCAGGCCGTCACCGCTCAGTAGTGCGGTTTGTTCAACCAGGCCACCACTGGCCACAGCCGCCTTCTAAGCGCATCGCGTCGATCTCAAACCCTGCCAAGGAAGAAAAGACCAACACGTGTCCAAGTCAGCGGTGCAGCAGCCCCAGTTTAGGGCCCTCCCATCAGCATTGCACGCCAAGAGTGATGTAAATCTCGCCAAGTTCTCCGCAACCTCCCCTGTCGGACAGACGTCCAAGACCACGAGGACAGTCACGTCCACCCCGCCGTGGCTCCTGGTCCTCCCCGCTCTCCCCCCCTCCGGCGTGCGCCTCCTCGTCGAGGGCGACCCCGAACAGCGCTACGGAGCCCGCTCCAAGGGCTGGGCCGTGATCAACGGGAAGACCACCAAGGTCCTCACCCCGATGCCCAGCAAGGAGAGCAACGGCTACGCCGTGACCTGGGTCGCCGCCATGTTCGCCGTCCGCGCCGGGTGGGACCGCCTGCAGTTCATCCGCGTCATGACCGACAGCCCCTCCAGGGCCGGGCGCTGGGCAAAGCACCTTCTCCACCTTCGCGGCCACGAGCGGGTGATCCGGGAGCTGAACCGCATCTGGGCCAGCGCCAAGGCCAAGGCCCGGGAAGACGACGGCATCTCCTCCCGCAGCGACGCCCTCTGGGACCTCCACCGGCTACTCGCCGAGTACTCCAAACTGGCGTGGACCGGCCAGGCCGGGGCCAGCGACCTCAAGGTCCTGATCGCCCACTGGATCTCCG